>JBOHAJ010000093.1:0-10009 GCA_050697715.1 Gaiellaceae bacterium | reverse complement strand
CTACAAGGCTCTCGACGAGAAGCTCGGCCGCCTCCTCCGCTTCGCGGACGAGGGCACGGCTGTGCTCGTCGTCTCGGACCACGGCGCCAAGCGCATGGACGGCGGCATCTGCATCAACGAATGGCTCCGCCGCGAGGGCTATCTCGTCCTCAAGGAGGAGCCGGCCGAGCCGCAGCGCCTGACGCCCGACATGATCGACTGGGAGCGGACGACCGCGTGGGGCGAGGGCGGCTACTACTGCCGCCTCTTCCTCAACGTCGCCGGGCGGGAGCCGCAAGGACTCATTCCGGCGGAGGACTACGAGCGCGTGCGCGTCGAGCTCAAGCAGAAGCTCGAGGCGCTCGGCGACGACCAAGGGCGGCCGATCGGGACGGTCGCGCACCGTCCCGAGGAGCTCTACGCCGAGCGGGAGGGCATCGTCCCCGACCTGCTCGTCTACTTCGGCGACCTCTACTGGCGGAGCGTGGGCCAGGTCGGGACCGGCACCGTGCATGTCTTCGAGAACGACACGGGTCCCGACGACGCCAACCACGCCCACGAGGGGCTCTACGTCCTCGTCGCGGACGGCGTGTCCGCCGGCCGGGGGCCGGAGCGGGACCTCCGCGACGTCGCGCCCACGATCCTCGAGCTCCTCGGCGAGCCCGTGCCCGCAGACATGGAAGGCACGAGCCTGCTCGAGGTCGCGGACGATTTCGTCGGCGGGCCTCGTCGACGCTCGCCGCGAAAGGGCGCGCACTAGTCTCGGGGTCATGACGGGCCCGGACGCCGCTGCCGAAAAGCGCGGTTTCGTCCCGACGTGGTCCAGCCGCCGCGCGGTCTACGCCGCCGCCGCGCTCGCCGGGCTCGTGGGGCTGGCCGTGGCGGGGTTCCTCGGTGTCCGGGCCCGCGTCGGCGTGTCGTTCTCGAGCGACACGTACTCGTACCTCGTCTGGGCGCGAAGGGCGCTCGAGCAGGGGGAGCTCGGGCACACGCCGTACGACTTCACGGCCCCGAAGCCGCTCGAGCTTCTCATGGCCACGATCGGGGAGCTCGCAGGCGCCCCGGTGGCGTTCTTCGGGTCGTGGGCGATGCTCTCACTCCTGCTCGCGGTGGTCGCGGCGGCCGCCCTCGCGGGCCGGATCGCCGGCGTGCCCGCGGCCGTCGCCGCGGGCATCCTGGCGCTCGCCCTGCCCGCGCTGGTCCTCCACGGATACGCGGCGGACTCGACCGTTCCCTTCGCCGCCTGCGTCGTCGGAGCCGCCGCGGTCGCTCCCCGCCGGCCGGGGGCGGCCGCCGTCCTGCTCGGCGTCGGGGGGCTGCTGCGGCCCGAAGCGTGGGGTCTCGCCGCCCTCCAGGCCGTCCTCAGCTGGCCTCGAGCGCATTTCCGACAGCGTGCGCTCGCCGTCGCGTCGATTGTCGTCCCGCCCGCGATCTGGATCACGTTCGACTGGATCGCGACCGGGGATCCGTTGTACGGGGCCCACGCGGTCGAGCGGTTCGGCGTGCGCAAGGTTCCGGCGGGCGAGGTGCCCGGAGTCGTGGAGCATCTGCTTCCCGAGGTCGCAGGCTGGCCGCTCGTCGCTCTCGCGGCGGCCGGTCTCGTTCTCGGGCTCCGCCGGCGTCCGCTCGACCCTGCGGTCGTCTTCCCCATTGCCCTAACGCTCGGCCTTCTCGTCGAGCTCCAGCTCGCCCTCGTGGGAGCGCAGTCGCTCGGCCGCTACGGCCTCGCGCTCTTTCTCTTCCTGCCCGTGGGCGCGGCCGTGCTCCTCGGTTCGATTCCGGGGAGGGCCAAGTTCGCGGCGCTCGGGATCGGCGTTGGGCTCTGCATCGCGGCCGTTGCAGGCGAGCTCGGCGACATCCGCGACTTCCACGAGCGGCGGGGAGCGACGGCGGGCGAGCTCGAGCGCAAGATGGGCGCGGCGACGAGGAAGGCGGCGGCCGCAGGCGGCCTGGTTGCGACCGAGAGCCAGTGGCAGGGCGCGCTGTCTCTCTACGGTCGCGTGCCGCGCGAGCGGATTGTGCCGATCGGGGAGGTAGGGAAAGACGTCCGGCCCGAGCAGGTGAGGGCCTATCTCGTGCACGTGCGTCTCCAGGCGAAGCGAGAGGGCCCCGCTGCGGCGTTGGGGGAGCCGCGTCCCGTCGCGCGGTCGACCCGCTGGCGCCTCTACGTCCCGGGCGGCTCCCTCCGCTGAGGAACGAGATCAGAGCTTCGCGGCGAGCGCCTCCCAGGTCGCCGCATCGCCGCCGCCGATGTGGCGCGCAACGACGACGCCGTTCTCGTCGACCACGGCGACGGCCGGGTGCCCGTAGAGCCCGAGTGAGCCGGCCAGCTCGACGTCCGGGTCGGCGAGCGAGGGCCACGTCCAGCCGTACTTGCGCAGGAACGCTTCCGCCTCGTTCCGGTCGTCCGAGATGTTCAGCCCGACGAACTCGTACTCGGGATGGCTCTCCGTGAACTGCGCGTAGGCGACCGCCTCGCCGTTACAGATGGGTCACCAGGACGCCCAGACGTTGACGAAGACGGGCTTCCCGCGGAGATCGGCGAGCGAGAGCCGATCGCCGTCGAGTGTGGCGCCCTCCAGCGTGACGCTCTCGGCGGGGGAGCTCGTCGCCGGTTCTCCCCCAGGCCCGCCGCTCCCGCCACAACCCGCGACGGCCACTACGAGCAGGAACAAGGCGGCGCCCCGCATCCGCGCTCACCGTAGCCGAAGGAGCTTACGAAGGGATGAACGCGCTCGCGCCAGGTGCTCGGGCGGAAAGAAGCCGAGCGCGGCGAGCACGAGGGGGTAGGAGACGAGGAGGGCTGCGCGGACGGGAAGCGAGGCCGCGATCGGCATCCACTTGTCGAGCGCGAGCGCGAGCAGGCAGAGCGCGACCGTGAGGCCGACGGCGAGGCCGATCCGGTACCAGTCCCACGGAATCGGGTAGATCCGCTGCCCGGCGACGAGAACGAGCAGCGCGAGCGTCCACATGGCCGTCGCGGTCGACCAGGCCGCCCCGATGAACGAAAAAGGCGGGATGAGCAGGAAGTAGAGCGCCACGGCGACGAGCGCGCCCGCGATGGCGAGCGGCGGGATGAGGCGCATCCGTTTGGTCACGCTCAGCCCGACCACGAAGACGGTGTACGCGCCCGCGCCGGCGGCGGCCAGCGCGAGCGGGGGCACGGCCGTCGTCGCGTCCCAGTAGCGCTCCGGCATGACCACGTGGAAGACCGGGAGGATCCAGAGCGAGACGAGGGCAGCCAGCATCCCGATCCCGAAGAAGTAGTAGGCGGCGCCGCGCGCGACCATCTCCGGGTGGCGCTCGCTCCGCAGCCACGAGTAGTGCCACTGCGGCCAGCCCATGCGGAAGGCGAAGACGCCGACGACGACGATCTGGCTGAAGCGGAAGGCGGTGCCGTAGAGCCCGGTATCGGCGGTGCCGTGGTAGTAGCGGACGAAGAAGCGGTCGACCAGGTTGAGGGCGTAGAAGGCGAGCCCGCTCACGATCGTCGGCCAGGCGAAGGCGATCATCTCGCGGCCGATGCCCCAGTCGAGCTGCCGCGTCAGGTCGCGGACGTACTCGCGCAAGGTGACGACGAACGCGACGCAGACGGAGACGAGCGAAGCGACGAGGATCCCCTTCACGCCGAAGTGCCAGACGGCGACGAGAGGGACGGCGAAGGCGATCTGCGTCAGCCCACGGATGAGTGAGTAGGTCGCGAACGTGACGGGCTTGCGCCGCAGGCGGCAGAGGTTCATCGGCAGGTCGACGATGTTCGTCAGGTAGAGGTCGGCGAAGGCGATGAGGAAGAAGGCGGCGAACGTCGTCCCGCCGACGATCCCCTCCGCGAGCGGTCCTGAGAACGCCATCAGCGCCCCGACGAGCACGGCCGGGTAGACGGCCTCGATCGTGAAGTAGAGGCTGATCACCTGCCGCCGCCAGGTGGGGTCGTCGCGGTCGAAGTAGAAGCGCGCGAGCGCGCCGGGCAGGTTGATGAACACGTCCACGAGGGCGGTCGTCGCCAAGACCAGCTCGAGGACGCCGAACTCGGACGGCGAGAGGTAGTGGGCGTAGAGCGGGACGAGGAGGAAGGCGAGTGACTTCAGGAGGACGCGCGTCCCCCCGTAGATCACCGTGTCCTGTGCGAGGGCGCCGATCCCGAGCCGGCGCGGCGGCTCTTCGTCCTCACGCTGCGCGTCGCGCAGCGTTTCCTCGGCGCGAAGCTCTGACACGCTCCGAGAGGCTACTCGTAGCCCAGGTCGCGGAGCCGCTCGACGAGGAGGCGCTCCTCCTCGTCGGAGTAGACGGATGCTTCCTCCGCCGCGTCGCGGGCCGACGCTTCCACTCGCCGGCCGGTGCCGCCGTCCCCGGCGAGGATCGGCTCGATCGGCCGCCCGTCGACCCTCTCCAGCTCGATTCCGAGCAGGCGGCAGAGGGTCGGCCCGATCTGCGTGATCTCCACGCCGCCGGGGAGGTCTCCGCCGGTGATCCCCGGTCCCGCCGCGGCGAGAATCCCGGTCAGCCCGTGATGGCCGGAGTACCCGTACGAGAGCTCCGGGTCGAGCTGCTCGTGGCGCTCGAACGCCTTCGTCCAGGGTCGGCGGGACGACTCGACGTTGATCCGCTCGTCTCGCGGCATGATCAGGAGCTCGGGCGCCTTGTCGAGGAAGGGGCCGTGAAAGAGCTCGTTTTTCCGCCGCACGTCGAAGGCCGGGGTTCCCGTCTCGGGATGAGGGATCGCGGCAAGCTCGTCGGCGAGGCGCTCCGCGTAGGCGGGGTCGCGGACTGCCCCGCTCGCCTCGCCGAGATACACCTGCCCGCCCGAGGCGTATCCGTAGGCTCGCGTGAACCCGAAGTCGATGTCCGCGAAGGAGCGCTCGCTCCGCGGGGGCGGGAGGAGCGGTACGAAGTCGAGTCCGCGGGCGTAGTGCCGTCGCGTGCGCGCGAGCCGGTGATCGACGCGAGCGGCGAGATCGAGGCGGCCGCCGCGGAGCGGCTGAAGCGAGCGGCGGCGGTAGCGGAGATGTCCGTGCTCCTCGAGCCACCGGTTGAGGTGGAACGTCCAATAGATCGGCTTCATCCCGTGGTCTGAGAGGAGCAGCACGGTCGGCTCTTCGCCGTAACGTTCTTCTGCCGCATCGATCAGGCGCCCGCAGGCGGCGTCCACGGCCTCGTAGACACCGACGAGCTCGTTGCCGGCGTCGGCCGGGTCGTGAGCAGGGTGGTCGGGGTCGAGGCGCGCGTAGCCCAGGTGGCCGATGTGGTCGGAGCTCATGAAGTCGACGCAGAGCAGCCCCAGCTCGGGCTCGAGCTCGAAGACGAGCTCGCACACTCCGGCGACCTGCTCGACGTGATCGAGCAGCTTGCGTGTGTAGCCTGGGAAGTCCTCCCACCAGCGCTCCTTCATCGGGTGGTGGGCCGTGACGAGGTCGGGGTAGGCGCCGAAGATCCGGTCCGCCGCCTCGGCGGGGAGGATCTGCGGGCGCTCCGGGCCTCCGTAGCCCGTGACGACGACGCCCTTGGTCGGCTCAGCGGGGTACGTGAAGGGCACGAAGAGGAAGGCCGAGCGGACGCCCCCCGCGCCCAGCGTGCGCCAGAGCGGCGTTCCCGCGCGGCTCGCGGCGCTCTCCAGGCGCTGGCGGCCGCGGTTCGGGTTCGTGGAGAAGTTGAAGATCCCGTGTCGGCCGGGGTTGAGGCCGGTGAGGAGCGACGACCAGGCCGTCGGCGTGAACGCCGGCACGGTGGAGCGCAGCGGGCCGAAGGTCCCTTCCCGGGCCAACCGGGCCACCGTGGGCAGCTTCCCCTCGGCCAGAAGCCGGGTGACGAGGTCGTAGTCGGCCCCGTCCAGTCCGAGGGCGAGGACCCTCATGCCGCCTCGCGCACGCCGGCCGCGAGGACCTCCCGATAGACGGCCTCGAGCTCCGCGCCCGGGTCGCCGAAGCGGGCGCGGACCTCGCGGATGTTGCGCTCGCCGTGACGGCGGCGGAGCTCCGGGTCGCGGAGAAGCCCGAGCACGGCGCCCGCCACCATGTCCACGTCCCGGCACGGCACGAGCGCTCCGCCCTCGCCGGACCGGATCCACTCGTCCATCGAGGGCGCGATCCCGCAGACGAGGGGAAGCCCGCTCGCCATCGACTCGAGCAGCGAAGCGGGCGAGGACTCCACCTCGGCGAGCATGACGACGACGTCCACGGAGGCGAGCACGGTCGGGATCTCCGCTCCCTCGAACTCGTGGATGGCGAGGTAGGGGCGGAGGCCGAGCTCGTCCACGAGCGCCTCCGTCTCGCCGCGCGTCCACCCGCCGGCGGCGGTGGAGAGCAGCCGGGCCCGCGGCTCCGCCTCGCGCACCTTCGCGAACGCCCGCAGGACGACGTCGATGTTCGAGTAGGGCCGGAAGTTCTTGATCGAGAGCACGAGCGGCGTGTCCTCGGACCAGCCGAAGCGCGCGCGCAGGCCGGCGCGGTCGGCGCGCTCGGGGCCGAAGCCGTCGATGTTGGCGTGCCAGAGGATCCGATGTACGAGAGGCGGGTCGGCACCGAGGCCGACGGTCGCGCGCTCCAGCGCATCCGAGTTGACGACGAAGCGCCTGCCCGGAGCGATGGCCTCCCGCGCGCGCTCGCGCACGCGGGGGTCGTCGCGCGCCTCCACGAGCGCGTCGCGGCCCCAGGGGCTGACGACGAGCGGCTGCACCCCGGCCCGCGCCGCCCACCAGCCGTAAGGAGTCAGGTCGTGCGAGTGGATCACGTCCGGCCGCAGGCGCTCGCAGAGCCTCCGCACCGCCGGGACGAGGCGGAAGCGGCGCAGCCCACGGACGCGCACGAGCGGGTCGCCCTCCGAGAGCAGGTGGCCGCTGATCCGGTCGAAGTCGCCCCGCCTGGCCGAGAGCCTGTTCGAGAGGACGTGGACCTCGTGGCCCCGGTCGGCGAGTCGTTGGCCCCAGCGGACGAGGTGCCGTGAGCGGCCGTCGCCGATCCCAAGGATGCGCAACGGTTCCTCGGCCACGGGCGCCGATTGTATGCGCTCGCTTCCGGCGGGAGTCGCACCCGTAGGATTCGGCCCGGGATGCCCGATCGCCGCTTCGTCTTCCTGGCCGGCCTGCACCGCAGCGGCACGACCCTCCTCGGCCGCTGCCTGGCCGAGCACCCGCTCGTGAGCGGCTTCAGCGACACGGGCGTGCCCGCCGACGAGGGCCAGCACCTCCAGCGCGTGTACCCGCCGGGCAAGGTGTACGGCGGCCCGGGCCGCTTCGCCTTCTCGCCCGAGGCGCACCTGACCGAGGACTCGCCGCTCGTGAGCGATCAGAGCCGCGAGCTCCTGCTGGCCGAGTGGAGCCCCCACTGGGATCTGGAGCGACCGTATCTGCTGGAGAAGTCGCCTCCGAACCTCGTCCGCACGCGCTTCCTCCTGGCGCTCTTCCCAGGCGCGCTCTTCGTCGTCGTCACCCGCCACCCGATTCCCGTCTCCTACGCGACGCAGAAGTGGCGTTGGCGCATGTCACTCCGCGACCTCGTGCGCCACTGGGTCGTCGCTCACCGCCTCTTCGAGGAGGACGAGCCGCACCTCGAGAACCTGATCGTCGTCCGCTTCGAGCGGTTCATCCGAGAGCCGGACGCGTGCCTCGCGCAGGTGTACGACTTCCTCGGGCTCGACCCCGTGCCGACGGCTCTCGATGTGCGTCCGGACGGAAACGACCGCTACTTCGAGCGCTGGCGGAACGAGCGGCGCTCGCTCCGCCGCGGCCTGTCGCTTCGCGGCCTCCGGCGGGAGCTCGAGCCGCAGGTGCGGGAGCTCGGCTACAGCCTGGAAGACCTGGACGCCGTGCCCGACGGCTACGCGCGCTCGATGCCCCGCAGCAGGGCATAGCCTTCGCGGAGGAAGGGCGTGCGGTCGATCAGCGCCGCGATCTCGTCCGGCGGGTAGGCGCCCTCCTCGGTCACGATCGCGTCGAGGAGCTCCGGCGGGGTGAGGTCGAAGCGCTCCTCCTCCGGGTCGCGCGGGCCCTCCGGAGCGAGCTTGATCACCTCGGCGGCGACCAGCACGCGCACGCCCGCCTCCTGCGCCGCCGCTGCCAGTCCGGCCGTGCCGACCTTGTTCACGAGCGAGCCGTCCCGGAAGACGGTGTCGGCCCCGACGAGCAGAAGGTCGACCGTTCCGGCGGCGTGCGGGCCGTCCGAGTCCTCGACGAGGTCGATGGCGAGACCGGCCTCCCGCAGCTCGTCGGCGAAGCCCCTTCCTTCGCCGACCGGCTCGGAGACGGTGCAGACGACGCGGGCCGGCGGGGTGTGGAAGAGCGCCTCCCTCACGGTCGCGGAGGCCGAGTGGGTCATCACGACGCCCTCCAGCTCGGGCTCGATCAGCACGGCGATCGCCTTCGAGGCGCGCTCGCGCGAGGCCATGACGGCATGGGCCTCCTCGACCATCTGCTCGGGCGTGCGCCCGGCCGTGACCACGCGGCCGAGGGCGCCCGCGATCGCGCCCATGACGGGGCGGGCCGCCACGAGGAGTCGGGCGAGCTCGATCGGGTCCTCGCCCAGCTCCACCGCCTCGACGATGGCCTCGACGGCCTCCCGCGCGAGCCAGCTCGCGCCGTGGACGCCGTCCTCGCGTACGAGGGCGACGCGCTCTTCGAGTCTGGGGTGCATGGCGCAACTCAGCCTACAATCTGGCGCGATGGAGCGCCGCCTCCCCCTGGCCGTCGTGGTGGACGTCCGCTGGGTCAGCGGCCTCGCGGCCGTCCGTTCGCTCGGGCGCATGGGGGTGCAGGTGATCGCCCTCGCGCACCGTCCGGGCGCGCTCGGCTTCCGCTCCCGTTACGCGCGCGGGCTCGTCTGTCCCGACCCGGCCGAGGACGAGGCGGGCTACGTCGCGTTCCTGGCCGAGCTGGCCGGGACGCTCGATGCCCCGGTGCCCGTCTTCCCCACCCACGACGAGTTCCTGAACGCGATCGCGCGCAACCTCGAAGCCTTCGAGGGTCGCTTCCTGTGCCCCTTCCCGGAGTGGGACCTGCTCGGAAGGATCCAGGACAAGCGCTGGCAGCTCGAGCGCGCGCACGAGCTCGGTATCCCGGCGCCGCGGACGGCGGAGGAGCCCACCGAGGAGCTGAGCTTCCCGGTGCTGGTCAAGCCGGCGGCCGACCCGGTCGGCTTCCGCCGCGAATTCCGCCGCCAGGCCTTCCGCGCCGAGAGGCCGGACGAGCTCGCCGACGCCTTCGAGCGCGCTCGCCCGTACGGGCCGATCGTGCAGGAGCTGATCCCGGGCGGCGACGACCACCTCTACACGCTGGGGAGCTATTTGGACGCGCGCGGCGAGCCGCTCGGGCTCTTTTCGGGGCGAAAGCTGCGGCAGACCCCGCCCGGCGTGGGCACGTGCCGCGTCGGCGAGGCCGTCTGGGTGAACGAGGTCGTCGAGCAGGGTCTCCGCTACCTGCGTGGGCTCGGCTTCCGCGGCCTCTCCCAGGTGGAGTTCAAGCTCGACCCGCGCGACGGGCGCTACAAGCTGCTCGAGATCAACCCGCGCCTCTGGCAGTGGCACGGCCTTGCCGCCGCCTGCGGGGTCGACCTTACGCGCATCGCCTACCTCGACCTCGTGGGCGAGCCGCCGGAGGCGGCCAGCATGAACGGCGCGCGCCGGCGCTGGGCGATCACGCTCTTGCCGGGCGAGCGCCCGGTGCTCGTGCGCCCTCCCTATGTGGAGGCGGTCTTCGCGCGAGATGACCCTCGGCCCGCTCTGACGAACCTGGGTCGCGTCCTCCGCCGCGCGCTCCGATGATCCCCGAGTCGGTGGAGCGGCGCGCCCGCTGGGTGCTGGAGGCGCTCGGCGCCCGCGATATCGGCTTCGGGGACGACCTCCCGTACCGGCCGGAGACGTGGGAGGCGGTCGAGCGGGGGGAGCGCCCGGCCGGGGACGACCTCGCCGAGGCCTTCTACCACCTCGCGCGCCTGGAGGAGCGCGGCGCTCCCCGCGACCGGCACGGGCGCTTTCCCGCCTCCGCGTCTTGCCTCGACCCGCTCGACCCGCCGCTCGAGCGGCTGCGCGCTCGTCTCGGGCT
>JBOHAJ010000092.1:0-4919 GCA_050697715.1 Gaiellaceae bacterium | reverse complement strand
GCTCGAGGAGGGCGTCGTCGTCGCGGTGCTCGCCGACGGCGGCTGGAAGTATCTCTCGGCCGACTTCTGGACGAAGCCGGAGGGCGAGGCCGGCGCGTCCATGGAGGACCGCGTCTGGTGGTAGTGCTCGCCGCTACGCGCCGGGCACTAGAAGAACACTCGAGAGAAGAAGCCCCGAATGAGGCGTGCGGGATTCTCCTTCTTCGCGACGGGGTCGTCGAGCGCTACGTGCCGGGGAAGAACGCCAGCGCGAGCCCGTACAGGTTCGAGCTCAAGGTGGACCCCGAAGTCTGGTTCCTCGAGGACGAGGGCTACGAGCTCGCCGTCTTCCACTCCCATCTCTCGAGCCCACCGCGGCCGTCGCGCACGGACGTGGAGAACATCGGTCTCTGGGAGGGCCGGCCCTACGTGATCCTCTCGCTGCGCACCGGCGAAGTGGCGGCCTGGCGAATCGAGGACGGGCGGATCGAGCCCGAGCCGCTCGAGCAGCGGGCCTAGCGCGTGCCCCACTTCATCTGCGAGACGTGCGGAACGCAGTATCCGGAGAGCGCCGACCCGCCGGCACGGTGCGCGATCTGCGAGGAGCCGCGCCAGTATGCGGGCTGGGAGGGACAGCGCTGGACGACGCTGCACGAGCTCCGCGAGTCCCACCGCGCGAAGATCCGGCGGGAGGAGCCGGGGCTCA
The DNA here is from genome assembly GCA_050697715.1 of Gaiellaceae bacterium. Classification (GTDB taxonomy): domain Bacteria; phylum Actinomycetota; class Thermoleophilia; order Gaiellales; family Gaiellaceae; genus DASQWP01. The sequence goes on along the minus strand of JBOHAJ010000092.1, from coordinate 4,234 downwards.
CCGGCATCGGCACCGACCCTTCCTTCGCCATCGGCCAGCGTGCGCTGCTCGTGCAGGCGCCGGGCGGGAACGTCCTCTGGGACTGCATCGCGCTCATCGACGACGAGATCGGCGAGCGGGTCGAGGCGCTCGGAGGCATCGCCGCGATCGCGATCTCGCACCCGCACTTCTACTCGTCGATGGTCGAATGGAGCCATGCCTTCGACGCGCCCGTCTACCTGCACGCGGCCGACCGGCGCTGGGTCGTGAACCCGAGCCCGCGAATCGAGTTCTGGGAGGACGAGGCGAAGGAGCTCGGGCTCGGTCTGACCCTCGTCCGCTGCGGCGGGCACTTCGCCGGCGGAACCGTCCTCCATTGGGCCGACGCCTCTGAAGGCGGAGGCGTCCTCCTCTCGGGCGACATCCTTCAGGTCGTCCAGGACCGCCGTTGGGTGAGCTTCATGTACAGCTACCCGAACCTCATCCCGCTCCAGGCCGACGAGGTGCGGCGAATCGGGGCGACCGTCGAGCCGTACTCCTTCGAGCGCATCTACGGCGCCTGGTTCGACAGAGTCGTCGCCGAGGACGCAAGAGCGGTCGTGCGCCGCTCGGTCGAGCGCTACGTCGGCGCGCTCGCGGGAACCTTCCCGCCGCCCGAGGAGTCGGAGGGGGCATGAGACCATTCGTCTTCATCCCCATGCTCCTGGCGGCCGTGGCGCTCCTCGCCGGCTGCGGCTCAAGCGACGACGAGGCCGGACCCGCCCAGCCGACCGCGCCGAGCACGACGGGCTCCGGCCTCGACATCGACGACGCGCTCGCCGTCGGAACCGACACGCCCGTGCTTGTGCGCGGCTATCTCCTCGCGCAGGGCGGGAGAGTACGGCTCTGCAGCGGGTTCGCCGAGTCCTACCCGCCCCAGTGCGCCCAGCCCTCGCTCGACGTGCTCGGATACAAACTCCTCGAGCAGCGGCAGCTCTACAAGGCCCACGCAGGCGTGACCTGGACGGAAAAGCCGGTGAAGCTGCTCGGCACGATCGCTGACGGGACGCTCACGGTCGGCAACAATGCCGGAGCGTGAGCACCACCTACCCTGAAGGCTGGAACGAGGTTCGCGGTGCGCTCCAGCGGGGCTACCGCTTCCAGGACTTCGCCGGGGCGATGGTCTTCGTCAACCGGCTCGCCGAGGCGGCCGAGGAAGCGAACCATCATCCCGACATCGCCATCAGCTGGAACGCTGTCACCGTGCGGTGGTGGACCCACGTGAAGCGGGCGATCACGGAGCGGGACGTCGAGATGGCCCGCCGGACGGACGAGCTCGCCGCGAGCGTCAGCAGGGCCTAGGGCCCTCGAACGCGGGGTTCAGCGGTGGCCGCTCCGGCCGATGAAGATGGTGTGAAGCTCCGCGCGCTCGCCGTCGCCGCGCTCGTCCTTCCGCTCCTCGTCGGCCCGGCGGACGCCGGCCGCCTCGGGGCGGCGCCCGACTGCCCGATCTTCCCGGCGACGAACGTCTGGAACACACCGATCGATCGGCTCCCCGTGGCACGGAACTCGAGAACGATCGTCAACTCGATCGGCGCCGACCTCAACCTGCACGCCGACTTCGGCTCCGGCCTCTGGGACGGCGGCCCGATCGGGATCCCGATCACGATCGTGGGGAGCGGCCAGACGAAGCGCACGGTCGCCTTCCAGTACGCGGACGAGAGCGACGCAGGCCCGTACCCGATCCCGTCTGGCGTCAGGATCGAGGGTGGCCCGGACGCCACGGGAGACCGACACGCACTGCTCGTCGACCGCGACTCGTGCAAGCTCTACGAGCTCTTCGCCCTCTACCCGCAGGATGGCGTACCCGCCTGGCGGGCCGGCTCGGGCGCGATCTGGAGCCTCCGCTCCAACAAGCTTCGGCCGCTCGGCTGGACGTCGGCGGACGCGGCGGGCCTCCCCATCCTCCCCGGCCTCGCCCACTACCAGAAGGTGCGGAAGGGCGTGATCGACCACGCACTGCGGTTCACCGTCCGCCGCTCACGGCGCGCATACGTCTACCCCGCCCGCCACTTCGCCAGCACCTCCACCAATCCCGCCCTGCCGCCGATGGGACTGCGCCTACGCCTCCGGGCGAACTACCCGATTACCGGCTTCCCGCGCCAGGCGCGCGTGATTCTCCGCGCCCTCAAGCGCTACGGGATGATCGTGGCCGACAACGGCTCGAGCTGGTACGTCTCGGGCGCCCCGAGCCCGCGCTGGGACAACGACCAGCTGCACACGCTGCACCGCGTCAAGGGCTCGGCCTTCGTCGTCGTCAACACGAGCACCCTCCGGCCCTAGCGGTCTACACGTCGACCGGGATTCCCTCCTGGGCGGAGCGGTGAAGCGCCTCCAGCGCACGCGCCTGGGCGACCGCCTCGGCCCGGCCGAGCAGTGGCTCGGCTTCGCCGCGGATCGCGTCGCTCATGTTCTCGAGCTCGAGCCGGTACGAGTCGGCTGCGCCGACAGGGATGCGCTCGACGCTCTCACCGCGACGCACCTCGATGAGCGGCTCACGGCAGTGCCAGGGATCGTCGAGGAAGACCGACCCTTCGTCCCCGATCGCTTCGAGCTCGTCCTGGTGTGGGAGGAAGAGGCCGGAGTGGAAGTGGGCGAAGACGCCGCCCGGGAAGACGAGGGTGCCGGCGAAGAGCCCGTCCACGCCGCCCTCGGTCACGACCTGCTCTGCGTAGACCCTCTCGGGCTCCCCCGCAAGGAGCCGAGCCCCGCTGACGCAGTAGCACCCGACGTCCATGAGCGCGCCTCCTTCGAGCGCCGCATCGAGCCGCACGTTCGTCGCTCCCTGGACCGGGAAGCTGAATACCGCGCGGACCATCTGCAAGCGTCCCACAGCTCCCTCGGCGATCAACTCCTTGAGCCGCCGCGTCTGCGGATGGTGGCGGTACATGAACGCCTCCATGAGGAGGCGACCGGCGCGCTCAGCCGCATCGAACGCCCTCTCCACCTCAGCCGCCCGCCGCCCGAACGGCTTCTCGCACAGCACGTGCTTGCCCGCCTCGAGCGCGCGGGTCGACCATTCCACATGCAGGGAGTTCGGCAGCGGGATGTAGACGGCCTCGATGTCGGAGTCGGCGAGGAGCGCCTCGTACGACCCATAGGCGCGCTCGAGTCCGTGCTCCCGGGCGAACGCCTCGGCGCGAGCTGCATCGCGGCTGGCGACGGCGACGACGTCGACGCGGTCGGAGGAACGCGCGCCGGCGAGGACCTTGAGGCCGATCCGCGCGGTCGAGAGGAACCCCCAGGCTACCCCCATGACGGCTCGGTCACCGGCCGGACGGCGGTCTCGAGGATGGTCATCGTTCCTCCAACGGTCGTAGAGCAGGATAGAGAGCGCGAAACCGCTCGTAGCCTGCCTCGTAGATCGTTCGCCATTCCGGGTCCGGCTCGATGGTCTCCCGGACCCGCACGCACGCACTCACCGCCTCGTTGACGTCGGCGAAGACGCCGCCGGCGACCCCGCCGAGCAGCGCCGCGCCGTAGGCGGCTCCCTCCTCGACGACCGTCCGCTCCAGCGGGATGCCGAGGACGGAAGCGCAGATCCGAAGCCAGAGGTCGCTGCGCGCTCCCCCGCCCGAGGCCCGGGCGCGCTCCGGTGAGACGCCGAGGGCCCGGAGGAGCTCGAGCGAGTCCCGCAGACCGTAGGCGACGCCCTCGAGGACGGCGCGCACGAGCGCCCCGCGGTCGTGGCGGACGGACAGCCCCGCGAAGGCTCCTCGCGCTCCCGGGTCGGCGTGCGGCGTTCGCTCGCCGGCGAGATACGGGAGGAAGGCGAGGCCTTCCGCGCCCGGCGACCAAGCCTCGGCTTCGGCGGTCAGCGCCGCGTAGCCGTCTCCGGGGGCGACGGTGTCCCGCAGCCAGCGAAGCGATCCGGCTGCGGAGAGCATGACCCCCATCGCGTGCCACCCACCCGGAACCGCGTGGCAGAAGGCGTGCACCCGCGCCTCGCGATCGGCCGCGAAGCCGGGGAGGGCGGCGAAGACCACACCGGAGGTGCCGAGCACGACCGAGAGAGGGCCCGGCCGGTCCACGCCGACGCCGAGCGCCCCGGCCGCCTGGTCGCCCGCGCCGGCTGCGACAGGCACGCCGTCGGCGGTCTCCCCGGAGACGTCCGGCGATTCGAGCGCGCGCGGGAGCCACTCCCGGGGGATCTCGAGCGCGGCCAGCACCTCCTCGCTCCAGCGCCGGTTGGCGACGTCGAACAGGAGCGTCCCGG
>JBOHAJ010000091.1:0-16747 GCA_050697715.1 Gaiellaceae bacterium | reverse complement strand
GAGGAGGACCGCGCCGTACGCCCGTGTGGTCTCGGGGATGGAGTAGCCCTGCATGTTCGCCGGCCACGCGCCCCCGTTCGGGTGGTACTGGAGCGCGTCGAGGTCGCGCGCCTCCGCGCCCAGATCGAGCGCGATCTGCGTCACCTCGCCCGTCGCGCCCGGATGGTTCGTGGAGAGTTCGCCCCGCTGCTCGGCCTCGCGGTAGCACCGCCCGCCCGCAGCGAGCACCACCGCCCCAGCCTCGATCAAGTGCTCCCCGCAGCGCGCGCGCCACTCGCTGTCTACGCGCTCGAGCTCGGTGAGCGGCGACTTCGCGAACGTCTCCGCGCTCGAGGCCTCGAGCCGCTCGCGCAGCGCGGTCGTGAGCGCGTGCCCGGTGCGATCGCCGACCTGGAGGAGCCGCCTGCGGCTCGCGCCGCCGCAGCGCGCCAGACGGTAGCCGCCGTTCTCTGGTGTGAACTCGACTCCCTGCTCCTCGAGCCAGCGGATCGTCCCGGGAGCTTCGCCCGTGAGGATCTGCACCAGGCGCATGTCCGCGGTCTCGTGCGAGCTCTTCCACACGTCCTCGGCGTGCTGCTCGGGGGAGTCGTCCTCGCCGAAGGCGGCCTGGATGCCGCCCTGCGCCTTGGCCGAGTTGCAGGACTGCAGCGAGCCCTTCGTGACGAGCACGACGCGCGCGCCGGCCGCCTCGGCGGACACGGCCGCGGCGAGCCCGGAGGCACCGCTTCCCACGACGAGCACGTCAAACGACATGGACCCGGCCACGACAGCCGGGACTATACCACGCTTTCGCTAATCCTAGTCATTTCATAGACTTATGTGTTCCCCGAGGTTGTGCCGCCCGCGCCAAGCCTGGCCGCGGTCGCACTCCCCGTCCTCGGGATCAGGCCCCGCCGGCGGTAGGGTCGAGCGCTCCCGTGCGCTCCGTGTCACGGACGCCCGGGACGAAGAGACAGAGGATCGTCGCGGTCGCCGCGGCGACGCCGGCCGCGACGAGGGTCGCTTTCACCCCCAGCCAGGCCGCCGCGGGGCCCGTCAGCGCGAACGAGATGGGCACGAGGCTGGTGGACACGAACCAGTCGAGGCTCGTCACGCGTCCGAGCAGCCCGGCTGGCACGAGCGTGTGCACGAGCGTTCCCCAGACGATGAGGCCCGTCGTGAAGAGGGCGCCCTCGACGAAGCTGATCGCCATCAGTTGCCACACGGCTGTGGCGAGGCCGAAGCCGACGAGCGCGAGGCTGCCGAGCGCCCACGACGCGTACATGAAAGTGATGTGCCTGCGCGGCAGCCCGCGCTGGCCCATGACGACGGCCGCCAGGATCGACCCCAGGCCGCCGCACGCGAGCACGAGGCCGAAGGCGTCGGCTCCGCGACCCAACTCGTTCCGCACCAGGAAGGGGACGAGGACCTCCACCGGGCCCCAGTACGCGAGCAGGAAGATCGCGGCGGAGAGGAGCGTTGCCCAGAGCCAGGTGCGGGCGCGAACGAAGGCGAGGCCCTCCCGGAGCTCGCGAAGCGCGGAGGTGGTGCGATCCTCCCGCGGAAGCGGGCGCGGTCGCATGAGGAGGATCGCCGTCGCGGAGACCAGGAACGAGAGCCCGTTGAGGACGAAGGCCTCCCCCGTTCCGAGCGAGGCGATGATCCAGCCGCCGAGGGCAGGGCCCGCCAGGAAGAACGCGAAGGGCCGGATGAACTGATCGAGCGAGTTCGCCTCGAGCAGGAGGTTGCGCGGGACGATTTGCGGGACGATGGACGTGAACGCGGGGCCGAAGAACGCCTCCCCCGTCCCGAAGACCGCGGCCAGCACGATCAGGTGCCAGAGCTCGACGGCGCCGGCGAGCGAGAGGCCACCGATGGCCCCTGCGGCCAGTGCGCGAACGACGTCCGCGGCGATCATCACGCGACGCCGCTCGACGCGGTCGGTGACGATGCCGCCGAGGAGGACGAAGGCGGCGAGCGGGAGCGTCCAGGCGACGCCGACGATCGAGAGCGCGGTCGGCGTGTTCGAGAGCTCGTACACCTGCCAGGCGAGGGCGACGACGTAGACGCCGTCGCCGAGGAGCGAGACCGTCGCTCCCGCCCAGAGGAGGGCGAAGTCGCGGATCCGGAGCGGCCGTAGGATCCTCGGCCCACGGGTGGGCGGGAGTGGCTCGAGCGCGCTGGGCGGGCCGCCGCTCAGGCGCCGAGCCCGCCGAAGACCGCGAACGGGTTCTCGGGCATGACCTCCCAGACCATGCCCCCGCCCGGCTCGACCTCGACGCGGGCACCCACGGGGAGCTCGGCCTGGAGGCGCTCGGCAAGCGCGATCGCGTCGTCCTCGTTCGCGGCGCCCGCGAGGAGGAACGTGGAACGTCGGACAACGGGGATGCCCTGAGCCTCGAGCCGCTCCGCCAGCCGGACCGTCTCCTCCCGGCTCGGCAGCTCGGCCCGCACCTCCCACTCGGCGTGGCCCGTCTCCCGGGAGTGCTCCGCCTCCCGCTCCTGCCGGCGCGCCCGCTCGGCGGCCAGCTCCTCGTCCGTGCGCGGGAGCGGCACGGCCGCGTCCTTCCACTCCTGCTCGGCCGGGTGCCAGCGCTCGAGCGCGAGACGGGCGCCCAGCCCACGACCGGACAGTTCCGTCCGCACGACGGCCTCCCCCTGACGCACCGTCTCCTCCGCGTCCGCGTAGAGGAAGACGCGCGGGCCGTCCCGACTGACGATCACGCGATCCCCGAGGCGGGCGCGCTCGTCGCGCTCGACGCGAAGAGCGGCGAGCCACTCGACGAGCTGCGTGCCGTCGCCCTCGTCGTCCAGGTCGACGGTGAGGCGCCAGTCGTCAGGCATTTACTGGATCCCCCTGAGAACGCGGCGGCCGAGCCGCTGGAGCGGCTCCGGGATGCGGTCCTTGTCCGCAACCCGCCGCGTCAGCTCGACCGAGCGCTTGACGAGGAGTCCGAAGCGGTTGCGCAACCGTTCGGCCGCGGTGTTCTCCGCCACTTTCGTCGCCACTGTCGTCGAGCTGAAAACGTAGCGGGCGTCCTTGAAGCGCCGTGACTTGAAGATGAGCTCGTCCGCGACACGCTTCGGGCCCTCGAACCACGTCGTGTCGTGCATCGCCACGACGCCGCCCTCGACGACCTTGGGCACCCAGTGGTCGAAGTCGTCCCTCACGAGCTCGTACTGGTGCGCTCCGTCGATGAAGAGCAGCTCGATCGGCTCCTGGAAGCCGGCGGCGAGCTCCTGCGAGCGGCCCGGGACCGGCGTGACGAGGTCTGAGATCCCGGCGGCCTCGATGTTCCGCCGGAAGTCCGCGAAGGTGTGCTTGGCGTGCGGGTCCACCGCGTAGACGGGCACGCGGTTTCCCGCCTTCGAGCCCAGACCGAGGCAAGTGGTGGACTTCCCGCGCCAGGAGCCGATCTCGACGATCACACCGCGCCCGGTGCACGCCTTCGCCAGCCGGTAGAGCGTCTCCCCCTCCTCGTGGGTGAGCCACCCCGGCAGCTCGTCGAGGAGCTTGCGCAACTCGGAGATCGCCATAGGCGCCGCCATCTTAGTGCCCCGCCCACATCACCAGATCTCCCGAAGCAGCTCGAAGATCTGCTCGGGCGAGGCCGGGCGGGGGTTCGCCTTCGCGCCGCCGCGGGCCGCCGCCGCCTCGGCCACGAGAGGGAGCTCCTGCTCCGGCACGCCGAGGTCACGCAGGCGCTCGAAGCCGGCCAGGCGCGCAAGCTCCTGGGAGCGCCCGACCGGGTCTCCTGTGCCCATCGCCTCGCCGAAGCGCGCGATCTCGGCCGCGGCGACCGGCTCGTTGAAGCGCAGGGCCGGCGGAAGGCAGACGGCGTTCGCCGCACCGTGCGAGATCCCGTAGCGGCCGCCGAGCGCCTGCGCCATCGCATGGCCGAGCCCGAGCCCCGCGCCCGCGAGGGCGGCGCCCGCGTGCATGGCGCCCTCGAGCAGCTCCAAGCGGGCTGCACGATCGCCGCCGTCCTCGAGGACCCGCGGAAGCGAGCCTGAGATGAGTCGGGCACCGGCGAGTGCCTCGCGATCGCCCTCAGGGTTCCTCCCCTTGACGTAGAGGGCCTCGGCGCAGTGGGCGAGCGCGTTCAGCGCCGTGCCGCCGCTCTCCGCCGCCGGGAGGCCGAGCGTGAGCTCGACGTCGTAGACGATGCCGACCGGGCGCGCGCCGCCGCCCCCGGCTTTCACGCCCCGCTCCTCGTCGCGCACGCCGAAGAAGGGCGTCCATTCGGCGCCCGAATACGTGGTGGGGACCGAGACGACGGCGAGGCCGCTCTCTGCGCTCACCGCCTTCGCCGTGTCGATGGCGCTCCCGCCTCCGAGAGCGACGAGGCCGCCACAGCCTTCGGCGGCTGCGCGCGCCTCCGCGACGGTCTCGGCGGGCGCGTGGGACCGAACGCCGGTGAACCGTTTTTCGACGGGGAGATCGAGACCGGCCCAGCGACGGCTCGTCACCAGGAGCGGATGTTCGATCCCGAGCTCGCCCAGGAGGCCCGGCAACTCCTCGAGTCCCCAACGCACGATCACGTGAGCCGCTCCGTCGCGAAGGCGAGGAAGGCCTCGGCGACGCGGCTCGTCTGCCGGCCCTTCGCACGTACGACCCAGAGCTGACGCTCGGGCTCGACGCCCACGACGCGGGCCGCCGCCAGCGTCCCGGCGGCCAGCTCGCCCTCGATCGCGGTCCGTGAGATGAACGCGACGCCGTAGCCGGCGGCAACCGCGCTCTTGACCGACTCCTGGAGACCCAGCTCGAGCTTCGACCCGAGGGCCCGCAGGCGCAGCCCTGCGCGCCGCAGCTCGTCCTCGACGACCTGCCGGACACCGGCGCCCTCCTGCATGACGATGAGCGTCTCCGCGCGGAGCTCCTCGAGCCCGATCTCGCCGCCTGCGGACGGGTGGGCGGGCGGAACGGCGAGGACGATCTCGTCGCGGGCGAGCGGTTCGAACTCGAGGGAGCGGCTCCGCCGCAGGGCGCCCACGACCCCGAGCTCGACCCCCCGCGCGGCGACTTGCTCGACGACGGTCTGCGTGTCGGAGACGGCGAGCTCGACGCGCACATCCGGGTTCGCGCGCTGGAACTCGCAGAGGAGGAGCGGGACGAGGTGCGAGCCCGGACCCGTGGAGGCGCCGATCTCCAGTGAGCCCGTCAGGCGCCCTTCGTCCACCGAGGCCACGTCCTCGAGGAGTGCCTCCTCCAGCTGGAGGAGGCGCTGGGCGCCCCGGTAGAGCCGCCGGCCGGCCTCGGTGGGCTCGACCCGCCGGCCGGAGCGGTCAAGAAGCTGCTGCCCGAGCCGCTCTTCGAGCGCGCGCACCTGGAGGCTGACGGCGGGCTGGGTGACGCCGAGGCGCTCGGCCGCCTGCGAGAAGCTCTTCTTCTCAACGACAGCGCAGAATGCAGCGAGCTGGCGCGTGTCCATAAGTATTCATTATGCAGCGAATGGCAGTCCATGGCCCCTTGAGCCCCGTCCCGGGTCTGACCCCTGGACACGGCCGTTCAGGACGCGGGACACGTGTGGAACGTGTGGACGGGGGGCGTCCATCCCGCACGGCGCCTACAACTCACGGTCCGTGGAGACATGTCCCGGGGTCTGACCCCTGAACATGGCCTTTCGGGTCGATGGTCACGCCCCTCTAGACTCCGCCCGCGTGAGGGTCTGGGTCGACATCACCGCACCCGCGCACGTGCTTGTCTTCCGCCCGCTGATCGCGATCCTGCGGGAGCGCGGCGCCGAGGTCGAGGTCACCACCCGCGACTTCAGCCAGAACGTCGAGCTCCTTCGCCGACACGGCCTCGAGGCGGAGGTGATCGGTCGACACGGCGGGCGCTCCCCGGTCGGGAAGCTCGGGACGATGGCGACCCGGCTCGCCGGACTCGTTCGCTGGGCGCGCGGCCGCCGCTTCGACGCCGCGCTCGCTCACGCCTCCCACCATCTGACGATGGCGGCGCGCGCGCTCCGCATCCCGAGCGCCACGACCTTCGACTACGAGTGGGCGACCCTCCAGCACCAGCTCGGCTGCCGAGCGGCCACGCGTGTCGTCGTCCCCGACGCGATCCCGCCGGAGCGGCTGGCGCGGTACGGCGTGGGCCCCTCCAAGCTCCGGCGGTACCCGGGCCTGAAGGAGGAGTACTACCTCGCCGACTTCGAGCCGGATACCGCCGTGCTCGACGAGCTCGGCCTCGACCGGGAGCGCGTGCTCGTCGTCGTCCGCACGCCTTCGGACTACGCCCTCTACCACCGCCGCCCGAGCCCTCTCTTCCCCGCGCTGCTCGACCACCTCGGCCGGCGCGACGACGTCCGAGCCGTGGTGGTTCCCCGCACGGACGAGCAACGGGACGCCGCCCGGCGGCTCGGGCTTCCCTCCCTCGTCGTGCCGGACGGCGCAGTCGATGCCCAGAGCCTCATCGCCCTCTCGGACCTCGTCGTCTCCGCGGGCGGGACGATGAACCGGGAGGCGGTCGCGCTGGGCGTCCCCGTCTACACCGTCTTCGGCGGACGCCTCGGTGCGGTGGACGCTGCCCTCCTCCGCGACGGCCGCCTGCGGCGGCTCACCGACCCCCACGCCCTCGAGCTCGCCAAGCGGCGGAACGACGCGGACCGAGTCCGCCGCGACCCGCACGACCTGCTCGACCTCCTCGTCTCCGGCCTGACCTAGTAGTGCCTAGCCCACGCGCCGCAACTGCCGACGGCGAGGAAGAGCCCCCAGTTGTGTAGAGGAGCGCGGCGAGGGGGACGGCGAAGACGGGGAGGTAGCGGCGGTCGCGTCGCACGAAAGCGTGCAGGAAGGCCGCCGTCGCCACGGCGCTCAGCAGCATGACGAGCGCGTACATGCGGGTTTCCTGGGCGTAGATCGTGAGGAAAGGATTGAGGGCCGCGACAACTGCGCATGCCCAGCCGGCCCGGGGGCCGACGAGGCTCCTCTCCCCGCGAAGAAGCCGGTGGGTACGGTGAGGAGCGCGAAGGCGAGCGAAAGCCCCTGCGTCGCCTCCTCGCCGAAGCCGAGGAGCCGCGTCCACAGCGCGAGCAGGAGGTAGTAGAGAGGCGGTGAGCCGTCCTGCTCGAGCGCGCCCGGGATGTCGACGAGTCCGTGGGACGCAAACCCGATGGAGATCCCTTCGTCGAGCCAGTACGTGCTGTCGAGCGCGCGGGTCCGGACGAAGGCGGAAGCGCCGACGAGGACAATGAAGGCGGCGAACGAGATCCAGCCGGCGCGCCGGGCGCCCGTGATTCTCTCGAGCGCGAGGCGCGGCGCCGTTGTCCACTCCGATCGATTCATCGCCCTTCCAGAGTCTCGCCCTTTTTGCGGCCTCCGGCCCGGTCGGGCACGGTGAGCGCAGGACGGCGCGTGCGGACGCCGGAGCTAGACCGTCTCGGCCGCCGCGCCCAGTCGCCGCGGCGTGCGCACCATCGCGGCGAGGCGAGCGACGACCTCCACGGTCTCGCCGGCCTCGACGAGGCGCTCGAGCTCCGCGAGGTCATCCTCGAGGCGGACGGGATCGACTGGGCGGCAGGCGGCCCGCAGGATCTTCGGGTGCGAGGTCGGGACGGACTCCTCTCCCTCGCCCCAGAGCTCCTCGTGCAGCTTCTCGCCCGCCCGGACGCCGATGAAGCGGATCTCGATGTCGCGCTCGGGCTCCTTGCCGGAGAGGCGGATCATGTTGTGCGCGAGCTCGACGATCTTGACCGGGTCGCCCATGTCCAGGACGAAGACGTCGCCGCTCTCCCCGATGGCGCCCGCCTGGATGATGAGCTGCACCGCCTCCGGAATGGTCATGAAGTAGCGCTCCATCTCCGGGTGCGTGACGGTCACTGGCCCGCCGTTGGCGATCTGGCGGCGGAAGAGCGGGATGACGCTTCCCGACGAGCCGAGCACGTTGCCGAAGCGGACGCTCATGAAGCGCGTTCCGTCGCCGTTGGCGAAGCGAGCCGCCGCCGCCTCGACGATCCACTCGCAGAGGAGCTTGGTCTGCCCCAGCACGTTCTGCGGCCGGACGGCCTTGTCGGTGGAGACGAGGACGAAGCGCTTGACGCCGAACTCGGCTGCGAGCTCGGCCATCACCTTCGTGCCGAACACGTTGTTGCGCACCGACTCGAGCGGGTTCGCCTCCATGAGCGGTACGTGCTTGTACGCGGCCGCGTGGAAGACGACCGAGGGGGCGTGCCGTTCGAGCAGCCGGCGGATCTTCGCCGCACTCTTCACATCGGCGAGCGCCGGCACGACCGAATGGAACTGCCGCTCGTGGACGAGCTCACGCTCGATGTCGACGAGCGCGTTCTCCGCATGATCGACGAGGACGATCCGCCCGGCGCCGAGCGCGGCCGCCTGGCGGCAGACCTCGGAGCCGATCGAGCCTCCCGCGCCGGTGACGAGCACGGTGGAGCCGGTGATGTACTGCGCGATCGAGGCGACGTCGAGCTCGACCGCCTCCCGCCCGAGCACGTCCTCGACCTGCACCTCCCGGAGTCGCCGCGAGAGGTTCATGTCACCGCTGATGAGCTCGTGCACGCCCGGCAGGGTCTTCACGGGGACGCTCTCGTCCCGACACACGTTGACCACGCGCTGGCGCGCCTCGCCCGAGGCCGACGGGAGGGCGATGATCACCTCGTCCGGGCGGTTGTCGCGCAGGAGGTGGGCCAGCTCGTTCGTGGTGCCGAGGACGCGCACCCCGTGCAGGCGCATGTTCTTCTTGCGCTGGTCGTCGTCCACTAGGCCCATCGGCGTGTAGCCCAGCGCCGGGTTCTTGAGCATCTCCTTGACGATGAGCTGGCCGGCGTCGCCGGCGCCGACCACGAGGGCCTCCTTCCCGCGCGCCAGCACGCCACGGCGCCCTGGGCGCTCGATGAGCGTGCGGGCGAGGAAGCGCGCCCCGCCCACGAGCGCGAGCAGGATGAGCCAGTCGAAGACGATGATCGAGCGCGGGATGCGGAACCCGTGCACCGGGTTCAGCAGGTAGACGGCGGTCGCCCCGACGAGCGCCGCCACCGTGACGGCCCGGGCGACGGCCCACATGTCGCGGATGGAGACGTAGCGCCACCAGTGGTCGTAGAGGCCGAAAAGGATGAAGACGGCCGCCTTGATCCCCACGACGATCAGGATCGTCTCCTCGAGCAGCCGCTCGTACGGCCGCGGGATGCCGTAATCGAAGCGGAGAACGAAGGCGAGGTACCACGCGGCCGCGATGAGGCCGGCGTCCACGACGACCTGCCAGATGCGATGGCGGTTGAGAACTCTCACGTACTTGCTTTGACGGCCGCCGTGGCGCGAACGGTCTCGACGACCTGCTCCTGCTGCTCGGCCAAGATCCCCGCCCAGAGCGGCAGGGCCACGGTCTCCCGGGCGGCGCGCTCCGTCTCGGGCAGGCTCCCTTCCTCATAGCCGAGGTACGAGAAGGCAGGCTGGAGGTGAAGAGGCGTCGTGTAGTAGGTGGCGCACCCGATCCCCGCCGCGCTGAGCGCCTGCACGATGCGGTCGCGCTCCGGCGAGCGCACGACGTACATGTGGTAGACGTGGCCGGGGTCGTCCGGCGGGAGCTCGCAGAACTCCCCGAGACCCAGGGTCGCGTATCGGGCGGCCGCCTCACGCCGGGCGGCGTTCCACCGGTCCACGTGGCCGAGGAAGAGCCGGAGCGCGGCGGCTTGCAGCTCGTCGAGGCGCGAGTTGTACCCGATCCACTCGAAACGCTCCTTGTCCCGCGAGCCGTGGTGTCGGAGTCGGCGCGCGCGCTCGGCGAGGTCCGGCTCGTCCGTCGTGACGAGACCGCCGTCCCCGAGGCCGAAGAGGTTCTTCGTGGGGAAGAAGCTGAACGTCCCGGCCGTGCCGAGGGAGCCCACGCGCCGACCGGCCAGCACGGCCCCGAAGGCCTGGGCCGCGTCCTCGACGACCGGGATAGCCTCCGAGAGCTCGTCCAGCGGCGCCGGCCGGCCGAAGAGGTGCACGGGCAGGATCGCCCGCGTGTCCTTCGTCAGGCGGTCGGCGGCGTCGGCCGGATCGAGGTTGAGCGTGGCCGGGTCGATGTCGCAGAAGACGGGCGTCGCGCCCCGCCGGGCGATCGCCTCCGCGGTGGCGAAGAAGGTGAACGCAGGGCAGACGACCTCGTCGCCCGGGCCGATGCCCAGCGCGTCGAGGACGAGGACGATCGCGTCCGTCCCGTTGGCGACGCCGACGGCGTGCCCTGCGCCGAGGTAGTCGGCGGCCTCGCGCTCGAACGCCTCGACCTCGGGACCGAGGATGAAGCGCCCCGAGTCGAGCACCGCCGCGACGCGCTCCTTGAGCTCGTCGAGCAGCGGTGCGTACTGCGCCCTCACGTCCACGTGGGGGATGCTCATAGACCGCTCACGGCGGCTGAGTCTACCCCGCCGGGCTACCCCGAATGCTCCTCGAGGGCGCGGCGGCGCAGACGCCGACGGCGGGCACGCACGAGGAGCGCCGCGACCCCGGCGGCAACGAGCGCGACAATCGCGTAGTCGGCGAGGCGGAAGCCTTCGTGGAAGCGCTCCCAGCCGGTCCCAAGGGCCAGGCCGATCCCCGCGAGCCCGAAGCACCACGGCAGCGAGCCGAGGAACGTCAGCACCGTGTAGCGCGGAAGCGGCATCTCCGCGACCCCGGCCGGGATGGAGATGAAGGAGCGGATCACGGGGAGCATGCGCGAGAAGAAGACGGCGGCGTCCCCCCAGCGCTCGAACCACGCCTCGGCCTTGTCCAGCTTCGCGGGCGTGACGTGCAGCCAGTGCCCGTGCCGCTCGAGGTACGGACGGCCGCCGTAGAGCCCGATCGCCCAGCCGAGAACGGAGCCGATCGTGTAGCCCAGCACCCCCGCCATCGCCATCGTGACGTAGCCCCACGGCGTCGAATCGATCTGCTCGCCGAAGAGCGTCACGGAGTGGCCGGGAAAGGCGCCGATCGCCACGGCCCCGGCGTAGACCATGACGAGCTCGCTCGCTGCCGGGAGGATCGCGTCCACGAGCATGAGCAGGAAGACGGCGTAGAGCCCGTAGTCCCCGATCGCGCCGGTGACCGCGTCCGTGATCCCGTGCACCGGCCCGAGTCTAGCCGCGGGTCGTCAGGCCGTTACGCGAATGACCCGCACCCGCTTGCTCAGCGCGACGGCACCGAGCGCGTTCGTCGCTTTGACCCTGATGGTGTACGTGCCGGTTCGGACGACCGCTCCGGAGGCGTTCCGCCCGTTCCAGCGCCAGGCAAGCGTCCCGGCGCCCGCCTCCCCCTGAAAGAGCGTGCGCTTCAGCACGCCGGCGGCATTCCGGACCGTCACGCTGACGTGTGCCGGACGGGTGAGGACGACCGAGACGTCGAGCATCCCGCCACGCCGCGGGTAGACCCGCATGCGTTCCTTGGAGAGGGAGAGGAAGCCGAGGGTCTTGTTGACCGTGAAGCGACGTGTCATGCGGCTCGTCCGCCCGCTCGCCGTCTCGGCAGCCTCGGCGATCCAGCGCCACTCGCCTTCCCGCATCCCCGAGGTGCCGACCGGGTGGCGGATCCAGCCGGATGACGCCGACGTGCGGTAGCGCCAGGCGACCGTCCCGTTGGGGCGCACGAGACGCACGTCCACGGACGAGGGGCGGACGAGCTTGGCCCCGAGCACCTGGGAGTCGGCCGCGCCGTCCCCGTTCGGAGAGATGACACTCCGGCGGGCCGGGGGCGCATACACCCCGTAGTAGAAGACGAAGAGCCCGTTCGCGACCGCGCGCGCGGACCCGTCCGAGGGCCGGTTCAGCACCCTGCCGTTGAAGGCCATCGTCGATGAGCCGCCGCCGTCGAGGCCCATGGCCGTGACGGCGCCGAGCCGCTGCATCTGGAGGGCGAGTTCCCAAGTCGTCAGGCCGGCGCTCGCGCTCGAGCGCCCGTCCGCGACGAGGAGGATCGTCCGACCGTCCGCGAGCTGGCCGACGGCGGTGCGGGGATGGTTGCCGGCCAACTGGCTCCGCGTGAACGCCTCCCCAGACCGGTAGATGGCCTGCCCGTCGCGGACGAGCACAGGGCCTCCGCCGATGGCGTCGGCGGAGTCGAGCGACAGGGCAGGAAGCCGCAGGCGGACGATGACCTCGCTCCCGAGCGGCGCCTCGCGCTGGAGGACGTTTCGCCAGAACCCCCGCGCCTGGAGCACGGCGCCTCCGACCGGGATCGCGGTGCCGCCGCCACGGCGGACGGCGGCGACGGTGCCGGTCAGGTAGCCGTTCAGGAGCGCCCGGGGAAAGCCCGAGAGGACGACCTCCCTCGCCGTCGCGTACCTCGGCGTTCGGCCTCCCCAGCGTGGTGTGTAGAGGGCGACCCCGGGCGGGTCGACAAGCGGACGGTTGAGCTCCTCGAGCGGGTGCGCCACGAAGGCGCCCACCCTCCAGGATCCGAAGAAGCGGAGCCGGTCGACGATCAGCCGCCCGTCGAAGCCGACCGACAGGCTCGAGCGCTGGGGGAAGGAGCGCGCGGCCAGGACGCCGTCGCGGAGGAAGACGCCGTTCGGCCGACCGCTCGCCAGGGTGAAGTAGTCGCCGTTCACGCCCGCCACGGTCGCCCGTCCCGAGAGGGCGTGCTGCATGGACGGAACCGTCGCCCGCCCGAGGACCGTCCCTTGTGAGAGCACCGGACGGACGCCGTACAGGCCGCCGTGCCGCGGCGCCCTCAGGATGTGGAGCACGACCCGGTCACCGCCGACCCAGCGCACCTCGCGCGTGTAGGTGACGCCCGGCATGAGCGTCGACGCTCCGGCGGCGGCCGGAGACGACGCGACGATGGCCGCGATTGCGGCCAGCACGATCCCGCTCTTCAGCACCCCGCCCAGACGTAAGCAGACTCCGCGGGCCTTTACAAGGCGGCGCTCGTCGGTCCAGACCTTTCCTGGACGGCCGTCTCATACAGCCTCTCGCCGTTCCCCCGCCTTACCCGTTCCCGCGCGCCGATGACGATGACAAGCGCTTCGATGAGCACCGAGTTCCGCGAAGGCGTCGTCGCGCAGCAGACTTCCCGCGCGAGATCGGCGTCTGCCGCTAGTTCCAGACCTTGACGTCTCGGTAGAGCGTGTCCCGCTGCACCGGCGTCTTCCCGAGCGCCCGGATTGCGTGGACGAAGTCGTCCGTCGTCGCCCGGTGGGTCGTGCCGGCCGCGGAGACGACGTTCTCCTCGATCATCACCGAGCCCATGTCGTCGGCCCCGAAGGAGAGCGCCACCTGGCCGATCTTCATCCCCTGCGTCACCCAGCTCGACTGAATGTGGTCGACGTTGTCGAGGTAGATGCGGCTCACCGCCTGCGTGAGCAGGTAGTCGAAGGAGGTCGGGAAGTGCCGGACCTTGGGGGCGAGACGCGTCCCCTGCGGCTGGAACGTCCAGGAGATGAACGCCCGGAAGCCGCGCGTCTCGTCCTGGAGCTCCCGGATCCTGCGCAGGTGCTCGACCCTCTCCTCGAGCGTCTCGACGTGCCCGTACATCATCGTCGCCGTCGAGGAGATGCCCTGCCGGTGGGCCTCGCGCATGACGCCGAGCCACTCGGCCGACCTCGTCTTCTTCGGGGCGATGACGTCGCGCACGCGGTCGACGAGGATTTCCGCCCCGCCGCCGGGGATGGAATCCAGTCCCGCATCGCGCAGGCGGGTCAGCGTGTGCGGGATCGAGAGCTTCGATCGCCGGGCGATGTGCTGGATCTCCGGCGGCGAGAGCGCGTGCAGGTGGATCCGGTAGCGGCTCTTGATCGAGCGGAAAAGGTCCTCGTAGAAGTCGATGCCGAGGTCGGGATGGTGCCCGCCCTGCATGAGCAGCCCCGTGCCGCCGATCGCCAGCGTCTCCTCGATCTTCTTAAAGACGACCGGCTTGGGAAGGAGGTAGCCCTCCGAGCGGTCGCCCGGTCGCCGGTAGAACGCGCAAAAGTCGCAGTCGGTGTGGCAGATGTTCGTGTAGTTGATGTTCCGGTCGATGATGAACGTCACCCGCCGCCCGTCGACCTTGCGGCTGCGGAGCTCGTCCGCCGCCCGCCCGATCGGCACGAGGTCGCGACTGCGGAGCAGCGTGAGCGCGTCCCTGTCGGAGATGCGTTCCCCGGAGAGCGCCCGGCCGAGCACCACGGAGACGGAACCGTTGCCGCCAGCGTCCGCGACGCTCACGCGCGCACCTCCTCGCCGACGAGGAAGCGCAGCTCGGGCACGGCGTCCAGCTCCCCGGCGTCGCGGGCGAGCTCGAAGAAGGTGAGCAGCCCCGCTCGCTCGCGCGGCCCGAAGGGATAGCGGAGCTTCTCGAAGTAGCGGGCCAGGAAGCCGGGCGGATAGCCGTAGCGGGCACTTGCCTCGCGCGCGAGCGCCTCGGGCTCCGCGCGGGAGCGCCTGTGGGCCGCGAGCAGAGCCTGCTCGAGCGCGGGCATGCCTTCCGGAGGCGGGTCGGGGCAGGCGAAGACGGCGTAGACCATGGGGAGGCCAGTGCGCTCGAGCCAGAGCCGACCGAGGTCGTAGTGCGGCGTCGGATCCTCGAACATGCTCTGGAGCGCCGCGTCCCCGATGAGAAGCGTTGCGTCGGCCTCCTCGTCGAGCGACACCTGTTCCGCCTCCGGCAGGAGCACGCGCACGAGCACGGCGGACGTCGCGCTCTCCGGCGTGACGGCGACGCTGGCGATCCGCTCGAGGGGCGTCCGGGAGACGAGCTGGATCGAGTCGACCGCCCCCTCCGACGAGACGCAGAGCCTGGGCAGGATGCGGAGGCGCTCGGCGTTGCGTCCGTACTCGATGGAGGAGATGGGCGCGAGGTCGATCTCGCCCCCGAGCAGGCGCGCGTTCAGCTCCGTCGGCACGCCCGCCACTTCCTCCACGTCGGCCTCGAGCCGGAAGAAGAGCGGCGCCATGTTCGCATAAGAGATGCGCCCCAGCCTCACACGAGGTTCGCGGATCATGCGGAAACCCACTGGAAGAAGGTGACCAGGTTCCCGTCGAGGTCGAGGGTGGCGAACTCCCGGGTGCCGAAGTCGGTGACCGAGACGCCGTCCTTCGAGACCGGGTGCAGCACGTCGTTCCGCCGAAGCTCGGCGTAGAGCTCGTCGACGCCTTCGACGCGGATCCGAAAGCTCGCCGTGCCGGCGATGAACGACTCCGCTCCCGAGCGGACCGGCCGCTCGAGCGAGTCGCGCGTCTGCCAGCTCTCGTCGCGCGCCTCCCACAGGTGGACGACGGCGTCGTCGCGCCCGAGGACCGCGAAGCCCCCGTCGTGGTGGAGGACGTCGAACCCGAGCCGCTCGCGGTAGAACTCGACCGCGGCGGCAGCGTCGTGCACCGGCATGGCTGGGATGGTCTCGGCGAGGCGCGTCACGGTCCCGTCCCTCGATGTGACACGCACGCGTCATATCTCGGGTCCCGACCCGCCCCCCTGCTCGGCATCAGCCTATCCCCGAACAGCGCGCATGTGTGTGAGCGGACGTTATGAGTGTGTAGCACCAAGCCTCACCACCGCCGTAGCTCGTTGTAGAGGGTGTCGCGCTGCACAGGAATGCGACCCGCTTCCCGCACGAAGCGGACGAGCTCCTCGATCTTCTGCTCGGTCTCCGTGTTCGCGCCGGCGGCGTGGAAGATCTCCTCGCGGACGACCGTGCCCTGGACGTCGTTGGCGCCGAAGTGGAGCGCGACCGCGGCGAGCGGCATCCCCATCATGATCCAGTACGCCTTCACGTTCGGGACGTTGTCGAGGAGCAGGCGCGAGACCGCCATCATCTTCAGGTCGTCCGAGCCGGGAGTGTGCTTCCAGCCGCGGCGCTCGAAGACGGTGTTCTCGGGGTGGAACGCCAGCGGGATGAAGGCGAGGAAGCCGCCGGTCTCGTCCTGGAGATCGCGCAGGCGAAGAAGGTGGTCGACCCGCTCCTCGTAGGTCTCCACGTGCCCGTAGAGCATCGTGCAGTGCGTCGGCAGGCCGAGCCCGTGGGCCGTCCGGTGCGTGTGGAACCAGAAGTCGGGGTGCTCCTTGCCCGGCGCGACCAGCCGGCGGACGCGGTCGGCGAACACCTCGGCGCCGCCGCCGGGGAGCGACCCGAGCCCGGCGTCCCTGAGCTCGCGCAGCACCCGCTCGTGGGTGAGCCCGGAGAGCTGCGTCATGTGGTGTATCTCGCTCGCCGTGAAGCACTTGAGGTGCACGTCCGGCATCGCCTCGTGCAGGCTCCGGACGATGTCCACGTAGTAGTCGAACGTCACGTGCGGGCTCTCCCCGCCGACCATGTGGATCTCGGTGAAACCCGTCCGCTCGCGCTGGGCGAGGGCGTCCTGGACGAGCTCCTCGGGCGTGAACGTGTAGGCGCCCGGCTGCTTCTGCGTGACCGCGAAGGCGCAGAACTTGCACTTGACCCGGCAGACGTTCGTCTGGTTCAGGTAGAGGTTCTGGACGAAGTAGACGTCGTCGCTTCCGCCACGGCCGGTACGCGCCGTGTCGGCGAGCTGGCCGAGCTGGAGGATGTCGTCGGACTCCATCAGCGTGAGTCCGTCCTCGAACGTGAGCCGCTCGCCGGCTTCGACCTTCCCCGAGATCTCGTCGAGGGCTCGCTGCTGCTGCGTCACTACGGCCACCAGTGCCCCTTCCGGTGATGCTGCCCCGCTTCTGGCGTGCGAAAAGCAAGCACTGCAAGGACGCGGGGAGCCTGCGTATTCGTGAATACGTGGGCGACTGAATCCGATGAAGGAGGGCCTCCCGCGGAGAGAAACTCCGCGCGTCCTCTACGAGACGAAGGGAGGCCCCTGCAATGTTGTACGTCGGATTGGACCTCAGCCGCAAGCGCCTCGACTGG
>JBOHAJ010000090.1:0-6123 GCA_050697715.1 Gaiellaceae bacterium | reverse complement strand
CCCCGCTCTTCTCTCGGCGCCCGAGCGCCCGTGTATAAGGAGAATGGGTGCAGGAACGTCTCGAATCGAGCTCGAACGGGCGTGCGGCGATCAGCGTCTTCATCGCCGTGACTGTCGCGAGCCTCGTCTTCTGGAACCTTCCCGATTCGGAGATCAAGGACCGCTCGATGAGAGTCGTGCGCCCGTACGTGCTCGCCACCGGCCTCTCGCAGAACTGGGGCGTCTTCGCGCCCGATCCACGCCGCGACGTTCTCGAGCTCTTTGCCCGGGTCCGGTTCGCCGACGGAAGCGAAGAAACGCTACGCGTACCCCGCGGCAACAGGGTTTTCGGCAGCTACTGGGACTACCGTTGGCGAAAGTGGGCCGAATGGACGAGGACCGACTCGCGGGACTTCCTCTGGCAGCCGGCTGCGATCTGGTTCGCGCGCCGCGCCCGCGCCACCGGTAGCGAGCCCGTCGAGGTCACGCTGGTCCGGCGCTGGCGGGAGTTGCTGCCGCCGGGCCCGGGGCCGAGCATGGGCGACTGGCAGGAGTACGAGTTCTACACGTACGACGTTCGCGCCGCCCGCGGCGAGGGAGCCCAGAAGTGAGTCGCGCCTTCGCCGTCTGGGAACGGTTCTGGTTCGTGCGTGCCGAGACGTCGACGTTCGCGGTTATTCGCGTCGCCTTCGGGGTGGTCTTGCTGGCCTGGACGCTCTCGCTCGCGCCCTCCCTGTATTCGCTCCTCGGCTCGGACGGGGTGTTCCCCGGCCACCCGGACGTCGGAACCGGCGGCTGGAGCGTGCTGCAGATCTCGGACAGCGACGCGGTCGTGACCGTGCTCTACCTGCTCCTCCTCGTCGGGTCGCTCTTTCTCCTCGTGGGCTTCAAGACGAGGCTTGCGGCGTTCGTCGTCTTCGTCTGCCTCGTCACGTTCGACCGCCGGAACCCCTGGATGCTCAACTCCGGCGACCTCCTGCTCACGGTGCTCGCGTTCTACATCATGCTGATGCCGTCTGGTGAAGCGCTCTCCGTCGACCGCTGGCTGAAGACGCGTCGGGGCTTCTGGGAGTTTCCGGTGCGGTCGCTCTGGCCGCTCCGGCTCGTCCAGGTCCAGGTGAGCATCCTCTACGTGGCGGCCGTCTGGGAGAAGGTTCGCGGGACGACGTGGAACGACGGCACTGCGGTGTCCTACGCCTTTCGCCTCGAGGACCTCGAGCGCTTCCCCGTGCCGGGATTCGTGACCGACTCGCTTCTGCTCGTCAACCTCCTGACCTACGGGACTCTCGCCGTCGAGCTCGCGCTCGGGATCCTCGTGTGGAACCGCGTGCTGCGACCGTGGGTGCTGCTGGCCGGGGTGGGGCTCCACCTCGGAATCGACTTCGCCACCCGCGTCGGCTTCTTCAGCTATGCGGTGTTCGTGGCGTACATCGCCTTCCTGCCACCCGAAACCGCCAGCGCGTGGGTGCTCCGAGCGCGCGACCGGGTCGCCCGGACGCGCTTCGGGCGTCTCCTCCCGGCGGCAGATCCTGTCGAGACGGGAGCGCCTCGCTGAGCTCGCACGTCCTCCTCTACGACTCCGACTGCGGGTTCTGCCGCTGGGCGGTCGACAAGATCCTCGCCTGGGATCGAGGCGGTCGGCTCCGGCCGGTCACCCTTCAGAGCGCGGAGGCCGATCGGCTTCTGCCCGGTCTGGATCCGCAGACGAAGATGGCGTCCTGGCACCTGGTGGCGCCCGACGGCCGCGTGTCCTCGGGCGGGGCGGTCGCTGCGCCACTCCTGCGGCTGCTTCCCGGCGGGCGGCCGCTCGTCCCCATCGTCCGCGCCTTTCCAGGCCTTGCCGGGCGCGCCTACCGACTCGTCGCCCGGAACCGCGACCGCTTCGGTCGGCTCGCCGGCGCTCGGTGCGAGGTCGATCCCGGGCGGAGACGAGTTTTCGAGCCTCGCGAACCGATTCAGGACGAGCATCGTGACGAATGACCCGTCCTCCTCGCGAGGCAGTCCGCGTCTGGGCCTCTTCGCCTTTGCCGCAGGACTCGTCGCCCTGGGCTTTGTCAAACGCCGTCGCCAAGGGACAGGGAGCAATGTCCCGACGGGGATAGCTCGCGAGCCGGTCGAACCGCTCGTGAGCGGTCTCGCCGAGGTCGAATCCTTCGACCTCCCGGCTCCCGCTCGTGCCGGGCGGGACCGACGTCGGCTCGCCGTGCTTCTGATCGCGACCGGCGTCTTCGTGCTCGCGTATGCGACGGCGGTCGTCCTCTGGCGAGATCCCGCTACGGACCTGTACTCGCGCTGGAAGCAGCACCAGCTCGAGACGTCGCTCGAGAAGGCCTTCGCGGATGAGGGCTCGAGGTTCGCCTCGTGGCAGGCTGCCCTGGAGATCCCCGACAAGGGGGTCGCCGACCTCCCGGGAGAGCAAGAGCGGCTCGAGGCGGCACGGCTGGCGGTCGCCGATGCGGCGAACGCCCTTCATCGCCGGCTCGAGCTCGGGCAGGCGCTCGGACGCATCGAGATTCGCCGGATCGGTTTGAACGCCGTTTTCGTCCAGGGGACGCGCTGGGGTCCCGACCTGTCACGAGGGCCCGGCCACTACGCGCAGACCTCGCTTCCCGGCGTCGGGCGAACGATGGCAGTCGCGGGTCACCGGACGACGTTCGGGGCGCCCTTTCGCCACATCGACTCGATTCGCACCGGCGACTGGATCAAGCTCTCGCTTCCCTACGCGACGTTTCACTACCGCACGTTCACGCACAAGATCGTCGACAACGAGGATTGGAGCATCGTCCGCGATCGTGGCTTCGACACGCTCGTTCTCTCCGCCTGCCATCCTCTGTACAGCGCCGAGCAACGGTGGACCGTGTTCGCGCGCTTGGAGTGGGTCGAGCCGGTGGGCGGAAGGCCGTACGCCATCTCGAAGACGGGCGAAGTACGCGCTCTCGAGGCGTGATCGCGTCGTTGGGCTGCGCTGAGGGCGTCCGGAGCTCAGGCGGCGCGGCGCCTGCCGGCCCAGGCGGGGAGGGTCTTCGGGGACGCGAGCAGGTAGACGCTCGCGAGCCCCGCCCACTCCTCGTACGGCTCGAGGAGCGCGCGGGTGTCCTCCGCCTCGGCGCGGCGGCCCAGGAGCGTCCCGCAGAGCTCGACGAGACCCAGGTCACCCACGAGGCCGCGCTCGAAGCGGCCGAGACCGAAGAGGCAGATCATCCCGGACGACCAGGGGCCGAGCCCGCGCTCGCGCTCGATCCGCCGGGCGGCCGCCTCCGTCCCGACGTCGCGGAGCCTCTCCACGTCCCACTCGCGGGAGAGCCGGACAAGCGCGTTCGCCTTGCGAGCCACGAGCCCTTCCCGCTGGAGCTCGGCCGGGGCGAAGCGGGCGAAGGTGGCCCGCGTCGGCGGTAGCCGGAGGTCCGCGTGGCGCGGAGCCGCCAGGCGGAGGAGCCGCGCCTCGAGCCGGCGGGCCGCCTTCGCCTGGATCAGCTGCCCGCAGAGGGCCTTGAGGAGCGCGTGCGTGACGGTCGCCGTGCGCAGCGGGCGCAGGCCGCGCAGATTCCGTATCGGCTCACCGAGCAGCGGGTCGCGCGCGAAGCGGCGCAGGAAGGGCGCATGGTCATCGTCGGCGGCGAGCACGAAGCGGAGTCGCTCGAGCGCGGCCGCGGGCGCGTCTCCCTCGACGCGCACGGCGAGCGTCCCGTCCGGCCTCTGACGAACGCGCGCCAGAGCGGGTCGACCGCCCGCCTCGAGCGACACGGTCAGGACGCCGTCGCGAAAGTGCCGCGTTGCGTCGCTCTTGAACCGAGCCGAGAGCGCGAGCGAGTAGGGCGGCCGCGGGACGATCGTCGTCTCGAGCTCCACGCGCGCGACCTTAGCGTGCGCTCCGGGCGGCTGCGCGCAAGGTTCGCCTCCTTGTGCGCATCTCTGTAGGCGCCATGTCACGTCAGCGCCCGACCTTCGGCCGCCGCCGTGTCGCCTCGCTCGTGCCGCTTGTGGCCGCCACGAGCTTCCTGGTCATCCTCATCGTCCCCGCCGCGCGGAACACCGTCGAGGAGGCCGTCGGCGGCTCCGGGGCGTCCCCGAACGAGGCTCCGGGCCACGGCGTGCAGGCGGTGAGCTCGTCCATTCGCTACGCCGACGGGCAGCTCCTCGTCAAGTTCAAGGAGGGAACCCCTCAGGCCGTGATGGATGCGGTCCTCGCCCAGGCCGGGGTCACCTCCGAGCGCGCCATCGGTCGGGTGGGCGCCCGCGCGCTCCGAGTCGAGGGGGGACGGCGTGAGGCGGCCCTGGCCGCGCTCATGGCCTCGCCCGCCGTCGAGTACGCCGAGCGCGACGTCATCGTCCAGGTGCTCGCCGCTCCGAACGACCCCAAGTGGAGCAGCCAGTGGGGACCGAGGACGATCGGCGCGCCCTCGGCGTGGGAGACGACCCGCGGCTCCCCAGGCATCGTGATCGCCGTCCTCGACACGGGGGCCGAGCTCACCCATCCGGACCTGAACGGCGCGTTCGTAGCGGGTTACGACGTGGTCAACAGAGACTCGGACCCCCAGGACGACAATGGGCACGGGACGGCCGCTGCAGGCGTCCTCGCGGCGAGGACGAACAACGGTAGGGGGATTGCCGGCGTCTGCTGGGAGTGCAGAATCATGCCGGTCAAGGTCCTCGACGCGAACGGCTCGGGGACGAACTCGGCCGTGGCGGCGGGAATCGTCTGGGCCGTCGACCACGGCGCTCGGGTGATCAGCATGAGCCTCGGCGGCCCGGGCACGACGCAGACCCTCACGGACGCGATCGGCTACGCGACGCGAAGGGGGGTGCTGCTGGTGGCCGCTGCCGGGAACAACGGGAGCACCGCGCCCTTCTACCCGGCCGCGTATCCCGAGGTGCTCTCGGTCGCCGGCACGGACACCTCGGACAAGCTCTACTCGTGGTCGAACTACGGCTCGTGGGTGAAGGTGGCCGGCCCCGGCTGCAACACGACCACCACTCTCGGGGGCGGCTACGGGAGCTTCTGCGGAACGTCCTCGGCGACGCCCGTTGTCGCGGGGCTCGTGGGCCTCGCCGTCTCCGTGCGGCCCGAGAGCGTCAAGGGAGAGGTGGAGAACGCGATCCAGCAGACGGCCTACCCGATCGGGACGGCGGTCCAGAACGGACGCGTCGACGCCGTGCCGACGCTCACTGCGCTCGGGGCTCCCGAGCCGGCCGCGACCGGCGAGCAGGTCGTGGCTCCGTCGAACGAGGCTCTCCCCAGGATCGAAGGCGCCACCACGGTGGGCCAGACGCTGACCGCGGATCCGGGCGGCTGGGCGGGGACGCAGCCGTTCACGTTCGCGTACCAGTGGCTCCGCTGCTCCCCGAGTTGCTCCAACATCCCAGGTGCGACGGCTCAGAGCTACCGGCTCGCGCTCGCGGACGCGGACCGAAGGATCCGCGTGCGCGTACGGGCGCAGAACGGGGCCGGATCCTCCGATTCCTCGTCGAACGCGACCGGTCTGATCCTGATGCCTCCGCCCGCGAACACGTCGCTGCCCACGATTGCGGGAACCCCGCGCGTCGGGGAGTACCTCACCGCCGGGGTTGGCAGATGGGCGAACTCGCCCACGGGCTATACGTACCGCTGGAAACGCTGCGACGTGGGCGGACTGCATTGCACGCGCATCGACGGCGCCACCACCAAGCGCTACCACCTGGCGAGCGCCGACCGAGGCTTCGCGATCCTCGTCGTCGTGACGGCGTTCAATAGCGGCGGCTCGAGGGCCGCGACGTCCTCGAGCACCCAGCCGACCAAGCGGCGATGAGCCTCGAGAGGCCGTTCCCGGAACGGTGTCCCTCTTTTGAGGGATCTTCGCCCGATTCCGTTTCTCCGGGGGACGCCCGGGGTACCTCCCAGTCCGATAGCACAGCGGCCGGGCAGAGTCCTCGGAGCTCCTCGGAGCTCGGACCGCCGTAAAAGTCAAAAGGAGGCTACTGTGCCAACAGTCAGTTCTCTGCGGCTATTTCTCGCCGCGGCGCTCGTCGCCGTGGCGTTTCCCGGCTGGGCGTCCGCCCAGACGGCGACAGTTGGGGTCGGCGGCGACTCGAGCGGCGGCGCGACGGTAGGCAACGCCGACGCTGGAGCGACGAGCGGGGACACATCCGGGACGGTGTCTGCGGACT
>JBOHAJ010000089.1:0-19393 GCA_050697715.1 Gaiellaceae bacterium | reverse complement strand
GCCCTGAGCCGCTCGCGGAGACGGCCGGCCTGATCGAGGAGCGGGGCGGAAGGGCGCTCGCCCACCCGACCGACGTCCGCGACCCCGACGCCGTGGACGCGCTCGTGGCCACAGCGGTCGACCGGTTCGGCCGCGTGGACGTCCTCGTGAACAACGCCGCCGGCAACTTCGTCGTCAAGGCGGAGGAGCTCTCCCCGAACGGCTGGCGCGCCGTCGTGGCGATCGTGCTCGACGGCGGCTTCCTGTGCTCGCGGGCCGCGGGGCGGCGCATGATCGAGCAGGGCGAAGGCGGAGCGATCCTGAGCGTGATCGCGAGCTACGCCTGGACCGGCGGCCCGGGGACCGTCCACTCCGCGGCGGCAAAGGCCGGCCTCGTGGCGATGACCCGTACGCTCGCCGTGGAATGGGCGCCACACGGGATCCGCGCCAACTGCATCTGCCCCGGCCCCACCGACACGGAAGGGGCCGGCGCCGCGCTCTGGCCGACGGAGGAAGACCGCGCCCGCGTGGCGTCCACCGTCCCGCTCGGGCGCCTGGCCACGCCGGAGGAGGTGGCCCAGTGGGGCGCCGCGCTCTGCTCCCCGTTCGCCTCCTACATCACCGGCGAGACGCTCACCATCGACGGCGGGCACTGGCTCGAGCAAGAGTCGTACATGCCGGCACTCCAGCACCAGGCCCCCGCGCCTAGTACCTCTAGCGGTTCCAGTCGGGCGGCCGGAACGACTCTGGGACGCCGCCGACCATGAGGACGACCGTCGGCGTCTCGAGCGCGACCGCCTCGCGCACGACCTCGGGCCGTACGTAGAGCAGCTCGCCGTGCTGAAGCTCGACCTCCTCGCCGTCGCAGGCAAAGCGCGCGCTGCCGCGGACGATCACGTAGAGCTCCTCCTGGCCGCCGAACGAGACCTCCTCGTGGGGAACGACGAGCTCGCGCCCGGCGTCCGCCTCGTTGACGTTCACGCCGAAGGACGTGATCCCGAGGTGCTGGCGCACCTGGTGCCAGCGGAGGCCGTACTCGGGGTCGCGGGCCCAGGCCTGCCACCACTCGGGCGTCCGCTCGGTCCCGATCTCCTCGAGCCGCGCCTTCCTCCAGCGCCCCTCAGCGGACATACGGCTCGATTCCGCGCTTCGCGAGGCCGCGGGACACGATCAGCCGCTGGATCTCGCTCGTCCCCTCCCAGATCCGGTCAACTCGCACCTCGCGCCAGAAGCGCGCCACCGGGTTCTCGGTCATGTAGCCGCGCCCGCCGAAGATCTGGAGGGCGCGGTCGACGACCCTCCCGGCCGTCTCCGAGGCGAAGAGCTTCGCCATGGCCACCTTCCCGTGGACAACCCTGCGGTCGGGCTCCGTGTCGAAGGCGTGCGCGGCGTGGTAGGTGAGCAGCCGCGCCCCGAGCAGCTCCGTGAGCGAGTCAGCGAGCTGGAAGGCGACCCCCTGGTGCTCGGCGATCGGGCTCCCGAAGGCCTCGCGCTCGAGAGCCCACTCGCGCGCGAGGGCGAGCGAGCGCTCGGCCGCGCCGCAGCAGCGCGCCGCGATGAAGAGCCGCTCGACCAGGAACCATTCCTTCGCGCCGTCGTTCCCGCTCGCCGGGATCCGATTCGCGTCCGGGACGCGGCAGTTGCGCAGGAGGATCTCCGGGTGGTGGTCGAGGTAGGGGTCGTGGAGGAAGCCAGGCGTGCGCGTGATCTCGAGGCCCGGCGTGCCGGGCTCGACGAGGAAGAGGGTCTGCTCCCCCTCGGCGACGGCGAGCACGATGTAGAAGCCCGGATCACCTTCGCTCGTGACGAACCACTTCTCGCCGTTCAGCGCCCACTCGTCGCCGTCGCGCTCGGCGGTCGCAGCAACCGCGCTCACGTCGGATCCGGCGCCCGGCTCGGTCACCGCCCAGGCCTCCCGATACTCGCCGCGCAGGATCGGGGCCACCCAGCGCTCGCGCTGCTCGGGCGTCACGACCTCCCAGAGCTCGGCGGGCCCGCGGTCGACGACGGCGAAGCCAAGCCCGTTCGTCGCCTTGCCCGACTCCTCCTCGAGCGCCACCTGGCCGACCATCGAGAGGCCGCCGCCGCCCGCCTCCTCCGGCATGTTGAGCATCGAGAAGCCTTCCGCACGGGCCCTGCGCCGGAGCTCGTCCACCCAGGCCTCCTCGATTCGCCCGGCCTCCGCGACCCGCTGCTCGAGCGGAAACACCTCGCGCTCGACGAACGCGGCGACGCGCGCCTTCAGCTCGGCGATCTCGGGAGGCAGTTCGGGAACGATCAGACTCATGAGGAGCGATCTTGACTGGTCGAGGCGCTCCAGGTAAACCCGCACCGTGCAAACCGTCCGCGTCGCCTGTCAGCAGCTCGCGCCGACCGTCGGCGATCTGGAGGGCAATCGGGAGCTCACGCGCGAGGCGGTCCGAGAGGCGGTCGCGGCGGGGGCGAAGCTTGTCGTCCTGCCCGAGCTCTCCACGTCCGGCTACGTCTTCGAGTCGGCCGAGGAAGCGCGTGCCTGCGCCGAGCCGCCCGACGGGCCGGCTCTGCGCGGCTGGGCC
This sequence comes from Gaiellaceae bacterium, assembly GCA_050697715.1. Taxonomy (GTDB): domain Bacteria; phylum Actinomycetota; class Thermoleophilia; order Gaiellales; family Gaiellaceae; genus DASQWP01. The sequence goes on along the minus strand of JBOHAJ010000089.1, from coordinate 16,859 downwards.
GAGGAGGCGGCGCGCGGCGACGCCGTGGTCATCGGCGGCTTCTGCGAGCTGGGGGAGAATGGGCTTCTTCACAACTCCGCCGCCGTCGTGGACACGAGCGGCACGGTCGCCGTCTACCGCAAGATCCACCTCTGGGACCGGGAGCAGCTCTTCTTCGAGCCGGGCCGCGAGTGCGCCCCCGTCGTCGAGACGCGAGTCGGCCGCGTGGGAATGTGCGTCTGCTACGACCTCAACTTCCCGGAGGTCGCGCGCGGGCTCGCCCTGGCGGGCGCCGACGTCGTCACGGTGCCGACCAACTGGCCGCTCTTCCCCCGGCCCGACGGGGAACGGCCGATCGAGGTTGCGCTCGCCATGGCGACGGCGCACCTGAGTCACGTCTTCGTGGCCGCCTGCGACCGTTGCGGCCCCGAGCGCGGCGTCGAGTGGACAGGCGGGAGCGTGATCTGCGACGAGTGGGGCTGGCCGCTCGCCGGCCCAGTCGACGGCTACGGCCCCGGGCTCCTGGTCGCCGATTGCGATCTCGCCCGCGCCCGAGACAAGGCCTGGAGCAAGCGCAACGACGTGCTCGGCGACCGCCGGCCGGAGCTCTACCGGCTGGACGAGAGCGCGCCCGTCGCCTGACCGGCGCGCCGCGCGGCGAGCGTGCCCTCGAGGATCGCCTCCTCGGCGGACCGCGGGCTGAGGCAGTCCCCTGCCTCGTGCAGCTCGAGCCCGCGGGCGGCGAGCCGCTCGGCCAGGCCGCGCTCCGCGACGCGCCCGAGCGCCAAGACGAGCAGGTCGGCCGCGAGGGCCGTCTCCAGCTCAGGCGCGAAGAGATTGCGAAAGTGCACGCGGCCCGGTTCCGTCCCGGCGAGCTCGAGGTGGTGCGCGATCCGGACGCCGCCCCGGTAGAGGCGCGCCGCATAGACGTTGCGCTGGTACTGATGGATCGCCTCGCCAAACGCGGCCGAGCCCAGCGCGAGCGTCACGTCGTTTCCGGCCGCATTCAGCAGCTCGGCGCAGGCGAGCCCCGCCGCGTCGCCGCCCCAGTCGGCGATCACGACTCGGCGGCCGCGGGGACGCGGGGCGGCGAGCACGTCCCAGGCCTGGACGACGTCGACTCCTTCCAGGGCTAGCTCGGGGACAAACGGTCGGGCCCCGGTCGCGACGACGGCCGCGTCGGGCGCGGGTACGAGCACAGCCGCCTCGTCCGCCTCGACCTCCAGCTGCACCTCGACGCCCTCCAGCAGCTGCTCGTAGTTGCGCCGGAGGGTGCGCGCGACCTCGGTGTGCATCGGCGCCGCCCCCGCCAGCGCGAGCTGGCCTCCGATCCGCTTCCCCCGCTCGAGGAGGACGACCTCGTGGCCCGCCGCCGACGCCTCCGCCGCGGCAGCGAGCCCGGCCGGTCCCGCACCGACGACGACTATCCGACGGGGGGCCGCCGCCCGCTCCGGCCGCGGCAACGTCCGCTCCCGGCCCGTGCGCGGGTTCTGGGTGCACGCGATCGGCGTCCCTGCGTGGTAGTGCGCGATGCAGGCGTTGCAACCGATGCAGCGGAGGACGTCGTCGAGCCGCCCCTCCCGCGCCTTGCGCGGCAGGTCCGGGTCGGTGATGAGCGCGCGCGTCATGCCGAGCGCGTCGCAGCGCCCCTCCTCGACGAGCCGGTCCGCCTCCACCGGATCCACGATCCGCGAGGTCGCGATGAGCGGCGGCCCGACGCGGAAGGGCTCCGTCAGGCTTGCGATCGCGTTCTCGGGCACCGGCGGAGGCGGGACGATCCCGGTCGAGCCCAGGTAGGTGGAGGAGTCGCCGAGGGCGACGCTCACGTAGTCGACGACGTCGGCGAGCACTCCGACCACCCCTCTGGCCGCCTCGGAGTCGGCGCTCAGGCGCACGCCGACCGCCATCTCGGGCGCGGCCGCCCGCACGGCCTCGAGGACGGTGAGGAGGAAGCGGGCCGGCTCGGCCCACCCGTCCTCGCGCCGGTTCAGCTCCGACGTGAAGAACTGCGCCGCCAGGTAGTTGTGCGCCGCCGAGACCTCGACCCCGTCCAGCCCCGCCTCGGCGGCGTTCGCCGCGGCACGGGCGTAGCCCTCGACGAGGGAGGCGATCTCCTCCTCCGAGAGAGCGCGCGGCTCCACGTGGAAGCGGAGGCTCGGGACGGCCGAGGGCGCGAGCGCAGGGGGCCGCGGCGGGCTCGCGATCTGCTCGCGGCCACCGTGGAAGAGCTGGACGAAGAGGCGCGTCCCGTGTGCCTGCACCGCCTCGGCCACGCGGCGGAGGCCGGGGACGATCTCCTCGCGGTAGCCAGCGAGGGTGTGAGGCGTGAGAAGGCCGGACTGGTGGACCGCAGTCGCCTCGAGGACGATCAGCCCGGTTTCCCCGCGGGCGCGGGCCTCGTGGTAGGCGACGAAGTCGTCCGTGGGAAGGTGCTCGTGGACGAGTGTCGTCTGGTGCGCGGTCGAGACGATCCGGTTCGAAAGCTCGACCGGCCCCACTCGCAGGGGGTTGAACAGGTGCTCAAGCACGCTCGAGCGCGGCCCGCTCCCCCTCGGTCAGCGGCCGCGAGCGCCGCGTCTCGCGGTCGCGGGCGACGAGCACGGCCTGCGCCTCGGCCGCGATCTCGCCCTCGAGCGTAAGGAGCTCCTCCCGGGTGCGCAGGCTCGCCGTCCCGAGCGAGTCGAGCCTGCAGCGCGCAACGAGCCGGTCGTCGGCCTGCGTGAGCTCGCGGCGAAAGTCGATCTCCACGCGGGCGAGGACGTAGTCCCAGGCGGCGCCCTCCTCGCCGAGCGCACGCTCCAGCCACTCGTCCCGCACCTCCTCGAGATACGTGAGGTAGACCGCGTTGTTGACGTGGCCGTAGGCGTCCATGTCGCGCCAACGGATCTCGATCTCCTTTTCGTGCACCGTAGGGGCTTGCTCGCGGAGCGGGGGCGGTGATAGTACCGGGGCGTGGCCACACTGCAAGCCGACCCGACGCTGAGAGGACGCGTCCGCCCCCTGCTCTTCCCCCGCTCGGTCGTCCTCGTGGGCGCCTCCGACCGCACGTACGGGCAGGCGGAGGCCGTACGGAACGTGCTCCGCGGCCGCATCCCCGCCTGGGGCGTGAACCCCAAGCGCGACGAAGTGCTCGGCCTTCCCTGCGCTCCCCGCGTGGCCGACCTGCCGGAGATTCCCGAGCTTGCCTTCCTCCTCGTCGGCCACGGGCGAGTGGAGGAGGCGTTCGAGGAGGCGGCCGCTGCCGGCGTGCGCGCCTTCGTCCTGCCGGGGCTGGGCAACGAGGCGGGCGTCGGGGGCCGCCCGATCGCCGAGCGGATCGCCGCCCGCGCGGTCGAGCTCGGGGCCTCGGTGATCGGGCCGAATTGCATGGGGGTCGCCGTTGCCGGCAAGGCCACGTCGTGCTGGATCGGGACCGTGCCGGAGTCGTTCGCCACCGGCCACGTCGCCGTCGTCTCGCACTCCGGCTCGATCGCGGAGGCGCTCGTCTCCCTCGGCCCGCGGATCGGCTTCCGCTGCGTCGTCTCGTGCGGCGCGGAGATCGCCCGCGACGCCGCCGACCTCTCCGCATTCCTGGCGGAGGACCAGGGCACGCGGGCCGTCGGGCTCTTCCTGGAGGCCGTCCGGCGCCCGGCCGCCTTCGCGCGGGCCCTCGAGCTCCTCGCGGAGGCGGAGAAGCCGGTCGCCTGCCTGAAGGTCGGACGCTCACGGGCGGGCGCACGGGCCGCCCTCACGCACACGGGCGCGATCGTCGGCTCCGAGAGGGCCTTCTCGGCCCTCCTGTGCCGCCACGGCGCGATCGAGGTCGACGACTTCCCCACCCTCGTGGAGACGCTCGAGGTGCTCGGTCGGAAGCGGCGCCCGCGCGGCCGCCGCGTCGCGGCGATCTCCGAGTCGGGCGGCGAAGGTGCGCTCCTCGCCGACCACGGCGAGGCCGCCGGAATGCCGTTCGAGCCGCTCCCGCCGGTCCTCGGCTCGCAGCTGCAGTCGGAGTTCCCCAACTACCTCGACCCCGGCAACCCGCTCGACGCCTGGGCGATCGACGAGGCCGACCGCGTGTATCCGCGCTCGCTCGAGCTGCTCGCGGGGTCGGGCGCCTACGACGTCCTCCTCGCACAGATCGATCTCTCCCAGTGGCGCGGAGCCTCCGAAGCCGAGTGGTGCGCCATGATCGTGCGCGCGCTCGCCGACACCGTTGAAGGGACCGAGATCTTCCCCGCCGTCGCCTCCGTACAGACAGCCGACCCGCCGCCCGAGGTCGCCGCTCTCGCGCGCGACCGGGACGTGGCGCTCCTCCGCGGCTCCCGCACCGCGATGCGCGCTCTCGCGGCCGTCGCCCGGTGGAAGCCTCCGAGGCCGACGGCCGTCGAGAACGACCCCGTGGATCTCACCGACCTGCTCACGGTGGGGGCGCTCCCGGAGTACGAGTCCACGCTCGTGCTGGAGCGCTACGGGATCCCGGTCGCGCCTCGTCGCCGCGCGTCCTCGCCCGAGGAGGCGGTGGCGGCCGCCAGGGAGCTCGGCTTCCCGGTGGTCGTCAAGGCCGACGGCCCCGCCCACAAGGCCGCCGCCGGCGGCGTGATCCTCGGTCTCGTCGACGAGACCGCCGTCGCCGGGGCAGCCGAGCGGCTGGGCGGACGCGTGCTGGTGGCGCGCCAGGCCGGCCCGGGGCCGGAGGCGTTCTGCGGCCTCACCCGGGATCCCCAGTACGGGCCGGTCCTCGCGGTCGGCCCCGGCGGCAGCGCCGTCGAAGCGCTCTCGCTCGCCGCCGTCACGCTGGCGCCAGTGGGCCTCGAGGAGGCGCGCGCGCTCGTCGCCGACGCACCGGGGCTCGCGGACGACGAGGCGCTGGCGCGAGTGCTCGTCGCGCTGGGGCGTCTCGCGGTCGATCACCCCGAGGTCGCGGCCGTGGACGTCAACCCACTGATCCTGAGCGCGGACGGAGCCGTCGCCGTGGACGCGCTCGTCGTCGTCGAACCGGAAGGAAAACAATGAGCAGTGTCGTCCTGGAGGAGCGTCGAGGGCCCGCGGCCTGGATCACACTCAACCGCCCCGAGAAGCTGAACGCGATCAACGTGGAGATGGTCGAGGCGCTGCGCCAGGCGCTCCGCCGGGCGGCCGACGACGACGAGGTCAAGGTCGTCGTCCTCACCGGCGCCGGGCGGGCCTTCTCCGCGGGCTACGACATCGCCGAGGAGGTGGAGGCCGGGATCGAGGGCGCCGACCGCTGGCATGAGGTGCTGGCTGACGACGTGACGATGACGATGGAGATCTGGGCGCTGCCGAAACCCACCATCGCAGCGGTGCGGGGCTGGTGCCTGGCCGGCGCGTGCGAGGTGGCGATGGCGTGCGACCTGATCGTCGCCACCGAGGACGCGCACTTCGGGGAGCCGGAGATCCGCTACGGCTCCGGGCCCGTGACGCTCCTCATGCCGTTCGTCCTCGGCGAGAAGAAGACGAACGAGCTCCTCTTCACGGGCGAGGCGATCGACGCGGCGGAGGCCGAGCGGGCCGGTCTCGTCAACCGCGTCGTGCCCGCGGAGGAGCTCGAGGGCGCGGTCGAGGCGCTCGTACGCAAGATCGCGCCGACGCCGCTCCCCGTCCTGCGGCTGACGAAGCTCGCGCTCACGCGCGCCTACGAGGCGATGGGCCTGCGTCAGGCCGTGCATGCGAACCTCGACATCTCCGCCGTGCTGAACGCGGCCGACACGCCGGAGCAGCGGGAGTTCGACCGCATCGCCGCGGCAGATGGGCTGAAAGCGGCGCTCGCATGGCGCGACGCGCGCTACGGGGAGACACTGAGATAGGGCGCGCGCCCCTCCTTCTTCTGGCCGCCCCGCTCGTCGTCGTCGGGTCGCTCGCGGGACTCGCGCTCGCCTCGGGCGGGCGAGCCGGGCCGACCGCCCCCTGCGCGGAGCCCGTGCCGCGGGAGCTCCCCGGCGAGGCGATCGAGCTCACCGCCGGCGAAGGCGTCTGGTCCGCATGGATCACGTACCCTCCGGTCACCGGAGAGACGATCACCGTCCTCTGGCGCGCGGAGGGCTTCGTCCCGGGCGACCTGCGGTTGACCGGCGTCGACGCCTACGGGCACCGGCTCGCCGTCGAGTTCGGGCCCTCGCCGGTCATCCCCCAGCTTCGGGGGGGAGGGCTTCAGTGGCCGCGGATCGGCCGTGAGTGGGGCTCGCGGCTCCTCTTCGCGCACCCGGGCTGCTGGCGGCTCGAGGTGGACGCGGGCGGAAGGCAGGGCGAGCTCACACTCTGGGTGCACGGATGAGGGTGGTCGTTGGCGATCCGGGGTTCTCGCTCGGGCAGGTGCGCGAGCTGCTCGACGGGTTGGACGTCGAGGTCGAGCCGGGCGGCGAGCCGTGGGGCGGCGACGACGTCGTTGCGCTCCTGATCGGGACCGACGTGCGGGTGCGGGAGGAGGATCTCGACCGCCTTCCGGCCCTGCGCGTCGTGGCGACCTGCAGCGTCGGCTTCGACCACGTGCCCGTGGAGGAGGCGGGCAGGCGCGGCGTCTGGGTCTGCAACGTCCCCGACTACTGCGTCGAGGAGGTAGCCGACCACTCGCTCGCCCTGGTGCTTGCCCTCCTCCGGGGTGTCGTGGAGCTCGACAGGGTCGTCAGCGACGGCCGCTGGGACTGGACGGCGGCTGGGACGCTGCGCCGCTTACGCGGCACACGCCTGGGCATCGTCGGCTTCGGACGCATCGGGAGGGCGCTCGCCGAGCGGGCGAGGGCGCTCGGCTTCGAGGTGTGGGCGACCGACCAGGCCGTTCCGGACGAGGCGATTGCCGCCGCCGGCGCGCGCCCGGCGTCCCTGGGCGAGCTGCTGGAAGCCTGCGAAGTCGTCTCGCTCCACCTGCCGCTCACGGCGGAGACGGAGGGGCTGATCGGAGAGGCGGAGCTGACGCGCATGCCGCGGGGCGCCTATCTGGTGGACACGGCGCGGGCCCAACTGATCGACCTCGACGCGCTTCTCGCAGCCCTGGAGAGCGGTCACCTCGGCGGGGCGGCCCTGGACGTGCTCCCGGTCGAGCCGCCGACTCCTGAGCACCCGCCGCCGCGGGCGCCGCGCCTGATCGTGAACCCCCATGTCGCCTGGTACAGCGCCGAGGCCGAGGAGGCCGCCTACCGTCGGCCCGTGCTCTCGGTGCGCGCGGTGCTCGAGGGACGCGAGCCGGACGGGGCGGTGAACCGGCCGTGACGGTTGCTCTCATCACCGGCGGGGGAACCGGGATTGGGCGGGCGACCGCGCGGGAGCTGGCACGCGCCGGCGCCCAGGTGGCGATCTGCGGCCGCCGGCCGGAGCCCCTCGAGGCCGTGCGCGCGGAGCTCGAGGCGGCCGGCGCCGAATGCCTCGCGGTGCCGGCCGACGTGCGCGAGCCGGAGCAGGTGGCCACTCTCGTGGACGCGGTGCTCGACCGCTTCGGCACCGTGGACGTCCTCGTCAACAACGCGGGCGGCCAGTTCCTCGCCCCGGCGGAGCAGATCTCCCTGAAGGGCTGGCGGGCGGTGCACCGCGTCGCCGTCGACGCCGCGTGGGAGCTGACCCGCACGGTGGCGACGCGCTCGATGATCCCCAACCGGAGCGGCGTCGTGATCTTCGTCGGCTTCAGCCCGCGACGGGGCATTCCGCAACTGGCCCACGCTTCCGCCGCCCGCGCCGCGCTCGAGAACCTCGCCGCCTCGCTTTCCAACGAATGGAGCCGCTACGGGATCCGCACCGTCTGCGTCGCTCTCGGGACGATCTTCACCGAGGGGCTCGGCGGCTACGGCGACGAGCGGATCGCCGCCTGGGAGCGCACGGTCCCTCTGGGCCGGCTCGGCACACCGGAGGAGGCCGCCGCGGTCATCGCGTTCCTCGCTTCGCCGGCCGCCTCCTATGTCACCGGGACGACTGTCGTCGTCGACGGCGGCACGGACGCCTGGGGGCTTGGCGAGCCGCCGCCGCGCGCCGAGTAGCCTTCGCGCCGTGCCGACGGTCTCCCGCCTCTCGATCACGCCCGTCAAGAGCCTCGCGCTCCACCACCCGGACGAAGTGGTGCTCGAGGAGTGCGGAGTGGCCGCCAACCGCCGTTTCTACCTCGTGCGGGAGGACGGGCGCCTCCTCGCGGGCCTTCATCACGGCCCGCTCGTGCAGGTGCGCGCCGACTGGGAGGAGGACGCCGACCGGCTCGCGCTCACCTTTCCCGACGGGACGAGGCTCGAGGAGGCCGTACGCATGGCCGAGCCGATCGTGACGGACTTCTGGGGCCACCGCGTCTCCGGGCGGGTGGTGGAAGGCCCGTGGGCGGAAGCGCTTTCGGCCTTCGTCCGCAAGCCGCTTCGGCTCGTCAAGGCGGACGAGCCGGGCGGCGGCCTGGACGCCGAGACGGTGACGATCTCCTCGGAGGCCTCCGTGGACGAGCTCGCCCGGCAAGCCGGCCAGGAAGCTGTGGACGGCCGCCGGTTCCGCATGCTGGTCGAGGTGGCCGGCTGTGCGGCGCACGAGGAGGACACGTGGGCAGGAAGCGCCGTTCGGATCGGCCAGGCGCTCGTCGAGATCCTCGGGCCCGTCCCACGCTGCGCGACGACCACGCGCGACCCCTCAACCGGCATTCGCGACTTCGACGCGCTGCGGGCGATCGCCGCCTACCGCGGCCGCCGGGACGGGAAGAAGATCGACTTCGGCGTCTACGCGCGCGTCCTCGAAGCGGGGCGAGTTCGCGTGGGGGACGCGGTCGTGCTCCTCTGAGAAGGCATCACTCTGGTCCTGGGCGGCTCAAACCGGTAGGGCCTGAGCCAGACTCGTCAAGCGTCGCGGTGGTTCAGCCTCCCCTCACGCGGCGCGTGAGGTAGTCCCGGAACTTCGGGGCCGTGTACTCGTACTGCCCCTTCCGGATGCGGTAAAGGACGCCGCTTTCGACGAGCCGCCCGAGGAGTACGTTGACGTTCCCGGGACTCTTGTCGATTACCTCGTTGAGGTCCGAGACGACAAGGGGTGGATAGCGACAGGCCGCAGTTGCCAAGAGAACATCCCGCTCCGCGGGGGTCAGGGTCGACACCCGCGGCTCGTAAAAGTCAACGTCGAGCCGCCGGTAAATGTCGGGCCGGGTCACGGTCAGGAGCTCAGGGGTTAGCTCACTTACCTCGCCGAGCTCCGCGGCGTCCCAGAGCTCGGCGCCCCAGAGCTGGATGAAGTACGGATACCCCTCCACCTCACGGACAACTGTCTCTACCAGCATTGGCGAGGCAGTAACGCTTCCTCCTGACTCGACGAGAGGCTCGGTAAAAGCCTCGCGCGCGTCCGGCTCATCCAGTGAACCGATCTCCTCCCCGCGAAACATCCTCTCGGTGTAGGAACGCGCTCGAAGGAGATTGCCGGTTAGAGTCGGGAGCCCGCAGAGCACGAGCCCGAGCGGAAGTTCGCGTCGCTGAAGCGCCACGATCGAGGAAATCAACAAGGACAGGGGGTGGTCGCCACCCCGGTCCCGTTCATCTCGGACCACCTGCGCCTCATCGAGCAGCAGCACGAAGCCCGTTCGCCCCTTCTCGACGGCCATGTCGACGACTTCGAAAAGTGACCGCGCCAAATCCTCCTCAACCTCGCCGGCTGCGGGGTTGTACGTCACGGTGACGTCCTGCCATGTCATGCCGAGCGTCCCAGCATGGCGAACGGCCCCGCCAACGGCGGTCCGGATCCGCTCTACCCTGGAGAGGTTCTCCCGCGTCCGCTGGGCGAGCGCGCTCACGGCAGTCACGAGCGATTCCTCCATGTTGTGTCCCGGCTGGAGCTCCAAGGCTGCCGGCGCCCATCCCTCCCCGTCGGCGACTCTCTCGAACTCGCCGAGCAGAACCGTCTTCCCAACTCCTCGTAGTCCAGTTAGGAGCATGTTTGCCGGTTGCTCGGGTGCGGCTCGCAGCATCGCCCGGAAGCGGCGCAGCGGCCCTTCTCGGCCCGCTAGGTGGAGCGGACGGGTACCTACTCCAGGGCGAAATGGATTCTTCCCCGAGCTGTCTGTCATTAGAGAGACCTCTTAATGTACGGCGATTATAACGAAGAGTCTGTAATGAGCCGCACGCCCGGGTCGCAGCGCGCTAGAAGTTCCTGCCGTTGCGTTCAGTCGCGTTGCTTCTTGAACGCATCGGCGGCCGTGCGCGCTTCCTCCGTCTGCGCGAGCATGCCGTACGCGAGCCGCTCTAGCGCGACACCGGCCTCGCGTGAGGACTCCGCCAGCAGGTCCGCCGCTTGCTTCACGACCGAGACGGCGAGAGGCGGAAGCGCGGCCAGCCGCCCGGCAAGCTCGAGCGAACGGTCGAGCGCCGCCCCCTCCGCGGCCACCTCGGTGACAACCCCGAGCCGCAGCGCCTCTCGAGCGCCGAAGCGCTCCCGTAGGAGCATGAGCTCCTTGGCACGCGCCGGCCCCACGATCCGCACGAGCCGGTGCGCGCCGCCCGAGCTGGGAAGGATGCCGAGCTCGACCTCGGGCAGTCCGAACACAGCAGTCTCGTCCGCCACCCGGAAGTCGGCCGCGAGCGCGAGCTCGAGACCGCCGCCGAGGCAGTACCCGTGGATCGCCGCGATCGTCGGCTGCGGGAGGCCGGCGATCCGCTCGTACACGTCGCCGGTCTCGCGGTAGTAGGCGGCGATGCCGGCCGGGTCGTCGCGGGACAGCTCCGTGACATCGGCGCCGGCGGAGAAGGCACGGCCGGCACCGGCGAAGATCACGCAGCGGCTCTCCCGCACCTCCAGCGAGCCGAGAGCCGCCAGCAGCTCCCGCTCGACTGCAGTCGAGAGTGCGTTCAGCTTCTCGGGGCGGTTCAGCGTGAGCACGCACGCTGCGCCCTCCCGCCGGACCTCCAAGAGCTCAGGCATCGACGGCCACCGCCTCTGGGAGCGGGCGCTCGCGGCGCCAGGGCAACGCGACGGCCGGGTTCTCCGCGTCGATCTCGCGGGCGAGCCGGTGCCCGTCGAAGATCGCGTCGGCAATGAGCTGCGGGGCGACGCAGTCGCCGATCCGGTAGAGCGCCTCGATGCCCTCGGCCCGCAGCGCCTCCTCGTTCGACCGCAACTCGAGGTAGAGCGCCTCGTTCGAGAGCCTCTGCGTGACGAGCACGAGCGCGTCGGCCTCCAGCTCGAACGGCTCCCCCACCTCGTCCCGTCCGGCCTCGATCGATTCGAGGACGACGCCTCGGTGCAGCCGGACGCCGACCTCGTGCAGCCGCCGGCGCAGGAGTTCCTGTTCGAGCGTCTCGTGCGTGAAGGGCGCAAGCTCCCCGAAGCAGGTGACGAGGGCGACGCGAAAGCCGTCGCGGGCGAGCTTCTCCGCGAGGTCGGGTCCCATGAAGTACCCGTCGCAGTCGTACACCGCGACGCGCTCGCCCGGCGGGACCTTGCCCTCGATCATCACCTGCTCCGGGGTGAGCACGTACGGAAGCGATGCGTCCGCGCCGACCACGGGCTCATGCGTGACGCGGTTCACGCCCGTGGGCGACCAGCGGGCTCCGGTGGCGACGACGACGATCTCCGCCCCGTACTCGCGAACGGAGGCGGCATCGAGCTGCAAGCCGGTGATCACCTCGACGTTCGCGAGCTTCGACAGCTGGATGGCGCGCCAGTTGAGCACGCGGCCCCACTCGCCTCGCCCCGGCAGGCGCGGGATCCAGCGCATGATCCCGCCGATCTCGGCCTCGGCGTCGACGAGATGCACGCGGCGAAAGCCGCGCTTGCCGAGCACGATCGCGCACTCCATCCCCGCCGGGCCCGCTCCGACGACGAGCACGTCGCGGTCTCGATTCTCGGCCGGCTCGAAGCGCTCCGGGTGCCAGCCGCGCCGGAACTCCTCCCCCGCGGTCGCGTTCTGCGTGCACCCGATGTTCCCGCCCGGGTCGGACTTGGGGATGCAAATGTTGCAGCCGATGCACTCGCGGATCTCGTCCAGCCGCCCCTCCTCGATCTTGCGAGGAAGGAACGGGTCGGCGATCGAGGGCCGCGCGGCGCCGATCACGTCCCAGACCCCGCTCCGCACGATCTCCGCCATCCGGTCGGGATCGGTGAGCCGACTCACGCCCACGATCGGCTTCGCGGTCGCCTCCCGCACCCGGCCCGTCCACTCGAGCTGGTGGCCCTGCGGGAAGAAGCGAGAGGGGCCCGAGTCCACCGACCACTCGAGCGCCGAACCCACGTTGACGTCCCAGAGATCCACGAGGGGATCGGCCAGCCCTACGAACGCGAGGCCCTCCTCGAGCTCGACGCCGTAGGGCCCGAGCGCGTCCACGGCGATCCGCGCCGCAATCGCGCACCCGTCCTCGACGGCCTCCCGCACCGCCTCGAGCGTCTCGAGCCAGAAGCGCGCCCGGTTCTCGAGCGAGCCCCCGTACTCGTCCGTCCGCTTGTTGTAGAAGGGCGAGAGGAACTGCATGGGCAGGTAGCTGTGGGCGCCGTAGACGTAGACGATGTCGAAGCCGGCTTCGCGCGCCCGCCGCGCGGCCGCTGCCCAGTCGGCCTCGATGCGGCGGATGTCCTCCTTCTCCATCGCCTTTGGCGTGACGAGCAGGTAATCGCTCGCGAGCTGCGAGGGGGCGAGTGCCGGGAGTCGGTACTCACGCCGCGGGCAATGGACGCCCGAGTGGTGGAGCTCGACGCCGGCGAGCGCTCCTTGCTCGTGCACCTCCTCGCACATGAGCGAGAGGGCGCGCAGGTCGCCGTCGTCCCAGAGGCGCGCGGAGATGAAGGGCGTCTCGTCGGAGTCGGGGCTGACCGCGCAGTACTCGGTGCAGACCGCCGCCCAGCCGCCCTCGGCCTTCGTCGCCCGGTACCGTGCTTGCGCGCGCGGCTTCTGCACGCCGAAGCCCGTGCAATGCGGCACCTGGTAGAAGCGGTTCATGAGGGTCTTCGGACCGATGCGGATCGGCTCGAAGAGGATGTCGTGCCGGGGGTCGCGCGCCACGCGCGGACCCTACTACCCGCCTGAGGCGCGCCGGTCGAGCTCTTCGTACGGGACGTCGAGCTCGTCCGCCGCGAAGCGGAGGAGGATTCGGCGCATTCGCTCCGGCGTCATCCACGATCCGCCGAGGACGGCCTTGATCCCGAGTCCGTCGACGAGGGCGATGAGCCGCTCGGCGACCTCCTCGGGAGCAGCGACCGGCCGAAATGCGCCGCTCGCCGTTCCGGAGCGGACGACGTCCAGGAAATAGCCGCGCCAGCGGGACTCGAAGCTCGCCCACTCGGGGAGGACGCTCGGCCGGTGCAGCATGCGGTTCCAGAGCTCGAGGTAGAAGACCCACTCCTCGCGGGGCTCCCCCGGGTAGGGAATGGAGAGCTCGAGCAGCGTCGCCAGTCGCGTGACGACGTCGGCGTCACGTCCGAGCGCCTCGTCCATCCGCACGTACGGCTGCTCGTTCGCCCAGTTCAGCGCGGAGCGGAGTACGTCGTCCTTCGTCTCGAAGTAGTAATGGACGGTGCCCGTGGACGTGCCCGCTTCGCGGGCGATGTCGGCGATGCGCGTGGCCTCGACGCCGCGCCGGACGATCGCGCGGCAGGCGGCCGCCAGGATCGCTTCGGCCGTTGGCCGCGTTGTCCGCCTTTTCACTCCGGTCTTGGCCGTTCCGTCCATTCAGTTTTCTCCTGCATTCTCCTAACCTTGACCCCTTCGTCCAAGTCGAATGTAATAGCGGTTGACTGACGCGTCAGTCAAATCTGGCGGCACCCTAGGAGGTGGCGAGGATGAGCACGGAGCACGACGACGGCCCAGTCTACGAGCGCAAGCTGGGACGGGGAGACTTCCTCAAGCTGGGCGCCCTCACGGTCGGCTCCGGCGTGCTCGCCGCCTGCGGGGCGGAGGGCGCTTCGGAGCCGGAGCCTGCGGGACAGGGAACCACCGCGACGCACGAGGAGCACCCGCCCATCGAGTCGGAGCCGGGGAATCTCCAGGTCTTCGAGTGGGCGGGGTACGAGTACCCGGCTTACGGCGGCAAGGGTGGCCCGCTGCAGCCGTACGTGGACAAGTACGGGAAGCCGAAGTTCACGTTCCTCACCTCCGACGACCAGGCGCTCGGCAAGGTGCGCGCCGGCTTCCGGCCCGACATCGTCCACCCCTGCGTCGACTACACCGGCCAGTGGTTCGAGATGGACGTCGTCCAGCCCTGGGACCCGTCGCTGATCCCGAGCTTCAAGGATCTCGAGCCCTCGCTCGTCAAGGGTGGCCAGATCGACGGGCAGCAGTACTTCATCCCGGCCGACTGGGGCTTCTCCTCTCCGCTTTACCGTTCCGACAAGGTCGAGCCCGAGGGCGAGGAATCGTGGACCCTCTTCTACGACGAGCGCTACAAGGGGAAGATCTCCTGGTGGGACAGCCCTCTCGAGAACTTCGTCATCTGGGGCTACGTCAACGGCGTCGCGGACCCGTGGAAGATGAGCGACGAGGAGCTCGACGAGGCGCGTGACTTCCTCATCTCGAAGAAGCACCTCTGCCGGAACTTCTGGTCCTCGCAAACCGACCTCGACGCGGACTTCGCGGCGGGCAACATCTGGATCGCGTATGCCTGGGCGGGCTCGTACGTCGCCGCCAAGGATGCCGGTCTCGACGTCGTCTACAGCGAGCCCAAGGAGGGTCGTCTCGGCTGGAACTGCGGGTTCGTTCTCGGCAAGGACACGGAGAACTTCCGTCACGCGCACGAGTTCATCGAGGCTTGGAGCTCGACGGAGTCGGCGGAGTGGATCATCAACAACTACGCGTACGGGCACGCGAACACGGCGGTCGACCTCTCCAAGGTGCCGGAGGACTACGTCAAGGTGTTCTTCCTCGACGAGCCCAAGGCTCGCGAAGAGCCGAGAGCGCATTACGCGCGCCCGGTCGCGACCGCCGACCGCTCCCGCTACGCGTCTCGCTGGGACGAGGTGAAGGCGGCGTAGCGGCCCGGCCGCAACGCTCGTGGCAGTAGCCGAGAAAATCGCGCGGCCGGGGCCCCTGCAGCGCTACTGGCGGCTCCGCTCTGGGTTGGTCACGACCGGCCTCCTGAGCCCGGCGCTCGCGTGGCTCGCGATCTTTTTCCTCGTCCCGGTCGTCCTGATCTTCCTCTACAGCGTCAACGTCTTCGCCTTCTTCCCCGGCACGCAGGCCTTCACGTGGGACGCCTGGCGAGCCTTCCTCGACGGCGGGCCCTTCCTCGACCTCTTCTGGAAGTCGATCCGCATGTCGCTGATCGTCTCGGTCGTCGCGGTCATCGCCGCCTACCCGATCGCCTACTACTTGGCTCTCATCGCCACCAAGCGGAAATACGTCCTGCTCGTGCTCATCCTCGCCCCCTTCCTCGTCAGCTACTTCCTGCGCCTCCTCGCGTGGAAGGTCATTCTCGGCGACCAGGGCGTCATCAACACGTTCTTCTACTGGACGGGGCTGCGCGCGGAAGACGACCCTGTCTCCTGGCTCCTCTACAGCCAGTTCGCGGTCATCCTGACGCTCATCTACGTCTACGTGCCGTTCGTGGCGCTCCCTATCTTCGTCGCGCTCGAGACGCTCGACCGGCGCCTGCTCGAGGCGGCCGCCGACCTCGGCGCAAGCCGCTGGCAGGCCTTCCGGCGCGTGACGCTCCCGCTCTCGATCCCGGGCGTGATCGCGGCGTTCATCTTCGTCTTCATCCCGACGATCGGCGAGTACTTCACGCCGCTGCTCGTGGGCGGCGTGGAAGGCACGATGTTCGGGAACGCGATCGCGGACCAGTTCGGCCAGAGCCTCAACTGGCTGAACGGCTCCGTCCTCTCCTTCTTCCTGCTCGGAGTGGTCGGGATCCTGATGGCGATCTTCGCCCGCTACCTCACGGTTCGAAGGCTGGCGACGGGCTAGTGGCCCTTCCAGCAATACACCCCGGCTTCTGGCCCGCGATCACGCGGCGCGTGAGCCCACCCTCGCCCTTGCCAAGGCTGCCGGCCTTGCCTGCGGACGAGAGTGGCCTCTCGCTCGGTGCTCACGACCCAGAAGCTCGGCAGCATTACTGCAAGGGGCACTGACCATGGACATCGCCACCTCCCCCAACGGCAAGCGACTCCTGTACGTCTGGTTCGGGGTCCTGCTCGTCTTCCTCTACGCGCCGCTCCTGCTCCTGCTGATCTTCTCGTTCAACGACAACAACCTGCCGGTCTTCCCCCTCAGGGGCTTCACGACCGATGCGTACGAGCAGTTCGCGGCCAACCCCGAGCTCAAGGCGTCGGTCGTCACGAGCGCGAAGATCGCCGCCCTCTCGAGCGTCGGCGCCGTGATCCTCGGCCTCCTGGCGTCGATCGTGCTCGTCCGGCGCAACTTCTTCGCGCGCGGCGCCGTCTCCGCGCTCCTCCTCAGCCCCCTCGTTGTCCCCTACATCGCGCTCGCGATCGGCCTGCTCATCTTCTTCAACGAGTCCAGTTTCCCGCTCGGGATCAAGACGGTCGTCATGGGCCACATCGTACTTTCCATTCCATACACGATCCTCGTGCTGGTACCGCGGCTGGAGCGGATGGACGTCCGGCTCGAGGAGGCCGCCCGCGACCTGGGCGCCGGCGCTCTCCAGACGTTCAGGCTCATCACCTTGCCGCTCCTCATGCCGGCGCTCGTGTCCGCCTTCCTCGTCGCCTTCGTCCTCTCCTTCGACGAGATCGTCGTCGCCTCGTTCGTCGCCGGCGAAACGACGACGTTCCCGCTCTACCTCTTCGCGCAACTCCGTTTCCCGACCCTGCTCCCGCAGGTGATCGCCGTCGCCGTGATCGTGATGGCGGCCTCGGCGCTGATCCTCGTCGGGGCAGAGATCGCGCGGCGCGTGATCGAGCGCCGCCTCGGCACGGAGCTCGCGGAGCCCGGCGTCGCGGCACCCCCGGGGTTGGCCGAGCCTGCGCCCGCGGCGCGCGCCTAGTGCCTGCCGCTACTCCGC
>JBOHAJ010000088.1:0-6336 GCA_050697715.1 Gaiellaceae bacterium | reverse complement strand
GTGCTGGCCCGTGTGGAGAACGACTTCCTCGACCCCCGCGTTTCGAAGTGCGAGAGAAAGGGGAGCCGACTTAATGAACTGCGGACGATTTCCGACGACGGAAAGAATTCGCATCTCAAGGGCGAATGTAACCAGGCCGATGACACGGAAGCTCATCCTCAGCGGGCTGCCGCTCCTCTCCGCCGGCTTCGACGCCGGGCGGACGGTCGCCTGGTACGTCCAGCGGCGCCTTCAGCGCGCCTGACGGCCGGAAGCCGCCCGGTACAATGGCCTCCGCGTCGGGGGCCGTTAGCTCAACTGGCAGAGCAGGGGACTCTTAATCCCAAGGTTGGAGGTTCGAGTCCTCCACGGCCCACAAGGAAAGGCCCTGGAAACAGGGCCTTTTCGGTTTCACGGGCGGCAGGCCGAGGCCGGGGTGACAACGAAAGTGACGACGCGTGAGTGAGATGCATCTCCCCGAGCCCTCTCTACCCCGTTCGCAGGCGTCCGATTCGCGCCTCGACCTCGCGTAGACGCTCGCCGATGGCGCGGATCTCCCCGAGCAGTTCCCCTTGGACGGCCGCCAGGTCTTCTTCGACTTCCGCCTCCGCCTCCTCGACTTCCTCCCGCACCTCGGTTGCGATGAAGCGCTCGGAGACCGCACCGATGATGAGCGAGAGGAATCCGATGCCCACGACATGACGACCATCGCGATCACGCGGCCGAGGTCGGTCTCCGGGTAGAGGTCGCCGTAGCCGACCGTCGTCATCGTCGTCACCGCCCACCACACCCCGTCCCACGTGTTCACATCTCCCCCCTCCGCGGCCGCGAAGGCCGCGCCGCCGCCGAGCGCCGTGAGGAGGGCGAGGAGCGCCCCGTAGTGGAGCCCGTCCAGAGAGAAGACGCGCCGAACGTAGGGCGCCAGGACGAGGAGGCGGAGGAGTCGGAGGAGTCGGAAGAGGCGGAGCGCCTGGAGGCTCGTCGGGAGGAACGGGGGCGTGAGCACGACGATCGCCACGTCGAGCGGGTTCTGGCGGAGCCAACGGAGCCGGTCGGGGACGACGGTGAGCAGGACGACCACTTCGGCCGCAAAGACGGCCCACGCCGTCCAGTTGAGGACGGCCCCGATCGTCGGCCACGGCTCCGAGAGAGAGGACTGCTCGATCACGATGACCGGGATGACGAGGAGGGCGGCGGCGATCACCGGCATCTCGAAGTAGCGGGCGATGCGCGTGCTCCTCTCGTCCATGTCGCTCGGGTTCGACGGCGAGTCTCAGTCGCCTACCCCCGAGCGGGGGTACGCTCCGTGCCATGAAGCCCTCCGCCGAGGAGATCCGCGACCAGGCTCGCCCAGGCCCTGCCCACGCTGCTGCTTGCGCGACGTGCTCGAAATCGTCTACGGGCTCATCGAAGACCTCCGCCCGTTCGCCGGGCTGGCCGTGGACTTCGGCGGGTGCTGCGTCTCGCCGGACGACCCTGCCTGGCGCTGCGACGACTGCGGCCACACCTGGGGCCAGACGCGGCTCTAGCTTCGCGCCCCCTTCGGTCCACTTATCGTCTCGACGCGACCTGCGGCGCTCAGAACTCGATGCCGTGCCAGGGCGTGACGATCACGCGCCGGGCGCCCGGTCGGCCCCCTAGGTAGACGAGGCGCGACTCGACGTTGTTCGCCGTCGTCACCTCGTAGAGGTTTCCAAGCGGGTTGAGCTCGACCTTGACGTAGTACCAGCCGTTCCGCAGGCTCGTGATGTTGAAGGCCTGGCCGGCGACGCCTTGGTAGTACGTGTCCGCCCAGCCGGTCTGGAGCACCTCGCGCACCCAGAGCGCGTTCGCGGAGAAGCCGCAGGACGTGCTCACGCCCTCCCACGGGACCCAGCTGGCGCGCTCGACCGTGAGGTCGATGGGGTCGGTCGGGGCGAGGCAGAACGCCTGCTTCTTGCTGCGCACGAGCTCCAGGTCGGCCGCGTCGTGCATGGTGAAGGCGGCGAACTGGAGGAAGTGCCAGTGGTTGTGACCCCCGCCGGCGTGGTACGCCATCGTGCCGACCTGCGCGCGGCCGACGACGTCCCCGTCCGCGTCGCGGAAGTACTGGTACGCGTCCATGACCTCCTCGCCCGAGCGGCGAAAGCCCTCGACGACCATCGGGGCGGGTCCGGCGTTCCAGGGGCTTGCGGCGAAGCCGAGGTAGTCGCGCCCCCGCCGGTGGAACGTGTCCATCGCCCACGCGGGCACCGCGACGAGGTCGGGGAGGGTATCCGGGTCGGGGTCGGTTACGTCGGGGACGCCGAGGCTCTGGACCGGCGCCCTCGAGGAGTGCTGAGCGGAATGCCTCGCGCCGACGGGCATGCGGTCGCGCACCGTCCTGACGGTGACGTCCACGGTCACCTCCGCATCCTCGGCGGGGATCTCGAGCAGGTCGGCGTAGGGCCGTGTGATCCGTACGACCATGGTGTACTCGCCGTCGCGGAGCTCGAGGGAGGGGGCGCCGAAGTCGCCGCCGCTCAAGGCGTTCGTCGCCCAGCCGGAGTCGACGCCCCAGACCATTCCCCTGGTGAAGGGCGAGAAGGCGCCGCAGAAGGTCGGGTAGCGCGAGAGCTCCGGCCCCGAGTCGTCCACCCGCTGTCGCTCCCAGCCGTTGGGGCAGAAGGTGAAGTAGCCGTGCCTGACGGCCCTCCCGTCGGGCTTGCGGACGATGACGCGGACGAAGCGTGAGAGCCCGAACCAGCCGTCGAGGGTGTCGTCGGGCAGGTCGCGGACCACGTCCCCGGTCGCCGCGTCCACCTGCTCGATCGCGACCGGCGTGTCGTAGTCCGGGCGTGCGACATCCAGCTGGAAGTCGCCGCCCGTCGCGGCGACCCACACGCCGAGGTCCAGGGTCACGCGTCCGCCGAAGCGATGGAGCGTGACGTGGCCTCCGGGCGAGACGAGCCGGAGCGAGGGGGACGAGCCCTGCGCCGGTACGGCCGTCGGCCACGCGAGGGCTACGAGGGCGGACAGAGCGAGGAGGAGGAACTGGGCCGGACGCCGGGGCAGGATCTTCATCTCTCCTCCTTGGACGGCTGTGAGCCAACAGTACTTCGCGGCACCTCCTGAAAATACTCCCCGAAGGTCCTGAGGAGGGGCGGCGGCCTCCAGGCGCGAACCGGTACTGTCCGTTTTCGTGCTCGTCCGCTTGGCGCTCACGTGGGTCATGAACGTCGTCGCGCTCTTCGTCGCGGCCTGGATCGTTCCCGGCGTCGGCTACGGAGATGACGCCTGGGCGCTCGCATTGGCGGGGCTCGTGCTCGGCCTCGTGAACATGGTCGTGCGCCCGCTCGTGATCCTGCTCGCCCTGCCCGCCGTGATCCTCACGCTCGGGCTCGCGCTCCTATTCGTGAGCGCGCTCATGCTCTACCTCACCGACCTGATCGTGCCCGGGTTCGAATCAGGGGGGTTCTGGTCGACCCTCGGAGGCGCGCTCGTCGTCTGGGCCGTGAACGTCGTCCTGCACGCCGTCTTCAAGCCGGACGGGCCTGGCCCGGCCCTCCGTCACGCCGGCTTCGAGCGAAGCCGATAACCCGGCCTCGTCCGTAGGAGACGCAGATATCGGCGGGTCGCCCGTGTGGGGTCCGCTTCTCAAGCGGCGCCTGCGCGCGTCCGATACTCCATGGATGGCTCCCGCGAACCGCCTCCAAGCGCTGCTCGAGCTCTCGCGTACGCTCTCCTCGAGCCTCGATCTCCGCGAGATTCTGCGCGAGTTCAGCGGCCGTGCTGCGGAGCTCACGGGTGCGACCGCGGCGGAGGTGTCGACGTACGATCGCGCGCAGGACTCGCTCGTGATGCTCGTCGAGTATCTGCACGGAACCGACGAGATTACGGCGGAGGGCGGGGGCGTCTACCTGCTCTCCGAGTTCCCCGCGACGCGGCGCGTCCTCGACACCCAGGAGCCGATGCAGATTCGCGTGGCCGACTCCGAGGGCGACGGCGCCGAGCGGGCCTTCCTCGAGCGCCGCGGCCAGAAGTCGCTGCTCATGCTGCCGCTCGTCGCGCGCGGCGAGACGATCGGGCTCATGGAGCTGGTCGACGTCGAGGACCGTGTGTGGGACGCGACCGACGTCGAGTTCTGCCGCGCATTGTGCGACATCGTCGCCATCGCCGTCCGCAACGCGATGCTCTACGCGGAGATGCAGGAAATCGCCGCCCGCGACAAGCTCACGGGCCTCTACAACCGCCGTCTCTTCGAGGAGCAGTTCGACGCCGCCGTCGCCCGCAGCCTGCGCAGCGGCGAGGACCTCGCCCTGCTCGTCGTCGACCTGGACGGGCTCAAGCGGATCAACGACCTCGGCGGTCATCCGGCGGGGGACGAGGCGCTGAAGACGCTCGCTGAGGCGCTCCGCCACTCCGTCCGGACGAGCGACGTTCCCTGCCGGCTCGGCGGGGACGAGTTCGCCGTCATCCTCCCCGGCGCGACGCCGGAGGATGCGATCCGCGTGGCTGGGCGCGCCCAGGACGCGCTCATTCGCATCGGACGAGGTCAGTACAGCTTCTCGGGCGGCATCGCGCGGGTGGCCCTCGCGCTGACGTCGCCCTACGACGTTTACCGTGCGGCGGACATCGCCGCCTACCGTGCGAAGGCCGCCGGCGGGGCGCAGACGCTCCTCGCCGTGGAGGCGCGCTCGTCCGAGACGGCCTAGCGAGGTGATTGATTGGTCGGCTGGGCCGCGGGAGCCGGCGCGGCCCGCGTACCGGCCCCCTCGAGGTCGAGGACCGCGTCGGCTTGCTCGATCAGGAGCGGGTCGTGGGTCGCGCACACGACCGCGGTGCCGGTTGTGCGTGCGAGCTCGAGCAGGAGGCGGCCCAGGGCCAGCGCGTTCGCCTGGTCGAGTCGCGAGGTGGGCTCGTCTGCGAGGAGGAGCGCTGGGCGTGCCGCGACCGCGCGGGCGACCGCGGCCCGCTCACGCTGTCCGCTCGAGAGGTCGTCCACGCGCCGCTCGGCGTCTCCCGCGAGGCCGACGGCGCCCAGGGCTGCGAGCGCCGCCTCGCGGGCGCTCCCCCGGGGAACACCCCGGAGCGAGAGCCCGAGCTCCACGTTCTCCCGGGCGGAGAGGACGGGCACCAGGCCCGGCACCTGACCCACGAAGCCGAGATGCGCTGCTCGGAAGGCCGCCCGCGCCTCCCGGCCGAGCGCGGGGAGGTCGTGCCCGAGGACGCGCACGTCTCCGCCGGTCGGTAGCTCCAGGCCCGCGAGGAGGTGGAGGAGGGTCGTCTTCCCCGAGCCGGAGGGCCCGGTGACGGCGACCAGCTTTCCCGCCGCGAAGGAGGCGTCGAACGCGGAGAGGGCCGTCGTCGCGGTGGCGCCCGTGCCGTACGTCTTCGTCACGGCTCGCAACTCGGCGACCGGCGGGCCCTCGGCCGCCTCGGGGAGCGTCCAGGCCGCGTCGCTCCGGGCCGGAACGGAGTCTCCCAGAACGGCGGTGAGCAGAATGCCGTGTTCGTCGAGCCGCGCTGTCGCCCGGGTGTGGATGCCGGTTCGCCGGAGCAGCTCCTCGGAGAGACGCAGCCAGCCGCCGCGCCCGACCACGATCGCCTCCTCGCCCCCGCCGGCGATCGCGGCCTCGTCGCTGACACGCCCGTCGCGCACGCGGACGATGCGGTCCGCGACGGCGGCGGACTGGGGGTCGTGGCTGACGAGGATCGTGGTCGCCCCAGCGTCGCGGGCGAGCTCACCGATCAAGTCGTAGACCGGTTGGGCGCTCGCCGCGTCCAGCTCGCCGGTGGGCTCGTCCGCGAGAAAGAGCCGCGGCCGGTGCGCGAGCGCTGCGCAGACAGCGACGCGCTGCTGCTCACCGCCGGAGAGCTCGCGTGGATGGGCTCCGCGGCGGTCGAGGAGGTCGACACGCTCGAGAAGCTCGTCCGCTCGCGCGAGCCGGACGCCCCTCGAACTGCCGGCCAGGGCGAGCTGGAGAGCGATGAGCTCCCGGGCGGAGAGCTCGCCCGCGAGAGCGCGCCAGTAATGCTGGTCGGCGTAGCCGAGGAGCTCGGAGCGGTAGCGCGCCAGCGCACGCCGGGAGAGCTTGGCGACGTCGAGGCCGAGTACTCGAACGCTGCCCGCGGACGGCTTGTCGAGTCCCGCAAGGGCGCGCAGGAGGGTCGTCTTGCCCGACCCGCTCGGCCCCAGGACGACGCAGACCTCGCCCTCGCGCACGTCCAGGCTCAGCCCCTGGAGCGCGACGACGCCGCCTTCCGACGAGGGGTAGACCCGGAATGCGTCACGGACTTCGACGGCCGTCACACGCCCACCTCCGACGTGTGCGAGGAGGTGTCGGACGCCCGGAAAGCCGCGCGGGCCACGCCGCTGACGAGCACGGCGGCGAGGAG
>JBOHAJ010000087.1:0-21465 GCA_050697715.1 Gaiellaceae bacterium | reverse complement strand
CCTCGTGCTCCCCGAGCAGCTTCGTCCGCCCGTAGACGGACTGCGGATTCGGCTCGTCCGACTCGACATACGGCTCGCGCTTGGAGCCGTCGAAGACGTAGTCGGTCGAGAACGCAACCACGGGTGCGCCCAGAGCGGCGACGTTGCGTGTCCCCCGAACGTTGACGAGCTCAGCCTGCTCCGGGTGCTCCTCAGCTCCGTCGACGTCGGTCCAGGCGGCCGCGTGGAGCACGAGATCCGGGCGGTACTCCAGCTCGAAGCCCGTGACGTCGAGGGAGTCGCGACCCCGAGCGTCCGCCTGCGGGAAGACCTCGCGCAAGGCGGCGCCGAGCTGGCCGCCGGCGCCGGTTATGAGGACGCGTCGCGCGACGAGAGGATGGGGCTGTCCGTGCTCCACAGGTGCCTCACCCGCGGGTCGTCCCAGGGCACGCTGTGCTCGTCCAGGTCGGCGGGGTCATATTCGCGCGTGACGTGGAAACAGAAGAGGAGGTCGGTGAGGGCCTCGAACCCGTGCGCATGCCGCCCCGGGATGTAGACGGCGACGGGATTCTCCTCGCCGATGTCGGCGGTGAAGGCCTCGTCCGTCTCCCGGTCGAGCACGACCACGCGCGCGGAGCCCGTCAGGCAGGCGAAGAGATCGTCCTGGCCACGCTCGTGGTAGTGGAGGCCGCGGATCACGCCCTTGCGCGAGAAGGAGACGTTCGTCTGCACCGTCTGCGCCGGCAGGCGGCTCTCGCGGCGCACCTCGACGAACCAGCCTCGCTCGTCCTCGAAGTACCGCAGAGGGATCAGCTCGACGCCCTCGATCACCGGAGCTTGTTCGCCCCCGTCTCCTCGATGAGGTTGCCGATGCGGGCGAGCGCCTCGTGCGTGCCGGCGTCCCGCCACCAGCCGGTGACGCGGTGGCAGTCCAGCCGTCCCTGCTTCGCATAGCTGCGGTTCACGTCCGTGATCTCGAGCTCGCCGCGGGAAGAGGGCGCGAGTTCGCGGATGGCGTCGAACACATCGGGCGGGTAGCAGTAGAGGCCGACCACGGCGTCGCTGGAAGGAGGCGCGTCGTAGCGCGTGTCCACGACCCCCGCCTTCTCGACGACGTCCGTGACGGCCCCGTCCTCGCCGTAGACCACGACGCCGAACCGTTCCGGGTCCGAGACCTCCTTGACGAAGATCTGCGCGCCGCCCGAGCCGGCCGCCCAGCGTCGGACAGCCTCCGGCTCAGCGTATTCGAAGATGTTGTCTCCGAGGCAGACCACGAGCTTCTGGCCGCCGGCGAACGCCTCCGCCATTCCGACGACCTGGGCGATCCCTCCCGGCTCGGTCTGCACCTTGTACGTGAGGTCGAGATCGAAGAGCGCTTCCTCGCCGTCACGCGCGCGCACGCGCCCGTCGCCCAGAAGGTCGATGAAGTCGCCCCCGTGCTGCTGGCCGGTAACGAGGAGGACGTCATGGATCCCCAACAGCTGCATGAGCTGAAGCGGGTAGTACACCATCGGCCAGCGCCCAACCGGCAGCAGGTGCTTGTTCGTCAGGCGGGTTAGCTCCTGCAGGCGGGTGGCTTCGCCGCCCGCGCAGATGAGACCCCGCGCAGGGATCGCTACACGTTCCATGCGCGCGGGATGCTAGATGTCGCGCTAGGGAGGAGGCGTTCCAGCCGGACCGACCGGCTCCCAACGGCGCTCGGACAAGAACGACTCGAACCTCGCAGCCACGACACCCCCCTTTCCTGGAGGACGACGCCTCGGATCGTCAAGCGGATTCGAGCGCCGCGCGAAAAGCCCTCTCCGCCTCCGCGCCGAAGACTGCGAAGACGACCCGCTCGAGCGAGGCGGGCTCGTACGCCGAGGCCTCCGCGACCATGATCCGCGCACACTCCTCGAGCGGAAAGCCGCCGACGCCCGTTCCGAACGCGGGGAGAGCGAGCGACCGGGCGCCGAGCTCGTCCGCAACCTCGAGGCAGCGGCGCGTCGTGCGCGCGACGAGGTCGGCGTTCGTCTTCAGGTCCTGGCCCATGACGGCACCGTGCACGACGTGCTTCGCCTTGAGCCGCCCGCCGCCCGTCGCCACGGCGTCGCCGACCTCGATCGGGCCCTTCGCCACCGCCTCCTGCTCGATCTCCTCGCCCCCCGCACGTTTGATCGCGCCGGCGACGCCCGCTCCCATCCAGAGGTGGTTGTTCGCCGCGTTGGCGATCGCGTCCACCTCGACGGCGGTGATGTCGCCCTCGACGACCTCGAGCTTCACATGCGGGAGGCTAGATGCTTGACCGGCAATTCCGCCACCGCCGGCTGACGACCGAGACCCGCGCGCCGCGCTCGCCCTTGCACGTACTACCTGGTACGCGCCGCGGCCGATCGCGACGCGCGACTTGGTCTCGGCCGCCCCCGTCGGCGACCCAATCACCGATCAAACATCAGCGTCCTGACGGGCTGACCGCAGGCTGCGCCCGCTGCTTCCCGGCGAGCGGCGAGGGCTTCACGCGGAAGACGCGCGCGACGTTCTCCGGCAGCCACCAGTTCCAGCGCCCGAAGAGTTTCATCGCGCTCGGCACGAGTAAGGCCCGGACGATCGTCACGTCGATGAGGATCGCCGCCGCGAGCCCGAAGCCGAACTGCTGGAGGCCGACGATCGACCCCGCGACGAAGCCCATGAAGGCCGCGAACATGACGAGGCCCGCCGCGGTGACGATGCGGCCCGTCTTGGCGAGCCCGAAGGCGACTGCCCCCTCGTTGTCCCGGCCCCCATCCCACTCCTCGCGCATGCGGCTGACGAGGAAGACCTCGTAGTCCATCGAGAGCCCGAAGACCATGGCGAAGACGAACACCGGGATCCAGCCTTCGATCTGGTCGAAGGAGATGAGCCCGAGCGCTTCACCGCCTCCCCACCTGAAGAAGATCACCAGCAAGCCGTAGGCGGCGCCGATCGAGAGCAGGTTCAGGATGATCGCTTTCAGCGGCAGGACGATCGAGCGGAAGGCCCGTAGGAGCAGGAAGTACGTGAGGACGAGCACTGCGAGCACGAGCCAGGGGAAGGTGCCGTACGTCAGGTCGAGGAAGTCCACGCCGCTCGGCGGGCCGCCGCCGGCGTAGACATCGACGCCGCCGGGGAAGCCGGCGCCCGGGACGATGTCGTCGCGGAGGCGGTCGACGAAGTCGAGCGCCGCAGGGACGCCGTACTCGCTCTTCCCGGTCACCTGCATCTGGAGGTATTGCCTGGTCGTGTCCACGAACTGGACGCTGGACGGGTCGACCGTGATCGCGGCGACCTCCGGGTCGGTGCGGAGACCCTTCTGGAGCCGCTCCAGCGCGGTCTGCACCTGCGGATCGTCGACGCCGCCCGGACGGTGCGTGTCGATGACGATGGCCGTCGGCGCGAGCGCGCCCTCGCCGACCTCCTCGGAGATGATGTTGAGGCCCTGGACGCCCTCGAGGTCCTGGGGAATGCCCTGGTTCGAGCCCGGGCCGAGCTCGAGCGCGAGGACCGGCGCAGCGAGGAGTAGGAGCACCGCCGCCGTGGCGGCAGCGATCGTCGCGGGACGCCGCATGATCCAGCGCGAGAGCCGTACCCAGAAGTTCACCTCCGCCTCCCGCCGCTCGGTGATGAAGCGCGGCAGGAGTCGCACCGCGTCGAGCTTCGCGGCCAGGAAGTACAGGAGCACGGGCAGGAGCGTGAGCGCGCAGACGACCGAGACGATCGGGATGATCAGGCCGCCGATGCCGAAGCCCCGCATGAAGGGCAGCGGCATCGCGAGCATGAGCGCGAGGCCGATGGCGACGGCCGTCCCGCTGAAGATGACGGCGCGGCCGGCCGTCTGCATCGTCCGGACGATGGCATCCTCCTTGGCCACGCCGTTGCGATGCTCCTCCCGGTAGCGGTAGACCATGAGCAGCGAATAGTCGATCGCGATGCCGAGCCCGATCAGCATCACGAGGTTCTGGAGGTAGGTCGAGAGCTCCATGTAGTTGGCGACGATCCAGATGATGGCGAGCGTCGTCGGGATCGCCGCCGCGGCGAAGATGAGCGGGAGCAGGAAGGCGAGCGTCCCGAAGACGAAGACGAGGATCAGGATCGCGATCGGGATCGCGATCAGCACCTCGCCGACGAAGAGGTCGTCCGCGAAGACGGGATCGAGGTCGTGCTCGATCGCCGCCTGGCCGCTGACGTAGAGCTCGGCGCCGCGGATCTCGCCCGCCGCGGTGCGCATCTCGTCCGTGTAGCCCTTGGCGTCTGCCGGCTCGAGGTTCGAGACGATCAGAGCGCTCACGACCGCGTCGGACACCGGTTCCACGGAGGCGACCTCGGCGGTCGGAAGGACCTCGGCCGCGCGCAACGCCGCCTCCTCGACCGGTTGCACGAGCTCCTCGGCCGACCCGGGCTCGCCGCGCACGACGATCGTGAACGATCCGGTGGTCTGCTGGCCAAACTGCTCCTCGAGGATCGTCTCCGCCCGGTCCGTGTCCGTGCCGGGAAGCGTGAAGCGGTTCGTCAGCAGGTCGGCGAGACCGGATGAGGCCCAGCCCGAGACGAGGAAGACAAGCGCCCAGGCCGCGACCACGGTCCAGCGGTAGCGGATCATCGCGCGCGTCCAGCGTTCCATCCTGTGCATCCTCCTCGCAAGGGAAGTTAGTGACGACTAAGGCGGCGCAACGGTAGCGGCCCGGCGGGAGGCCGTCAAGCGCGGAGCGACCGCCGGGCGGCCTTCCGCGCCCGGACGCCCGGAACCTGCCGGACCGCCTCGACCCACACGTAGAGGAGGAGGCCGCCGACGGCTGCCGCGGCTTTGAGGAAACGGGCCATCGGTACCATTGTCCCATGCGTCCACGCAAGGACATCGATCGTCTGAAGAGCGAGATGGAGGAGCTCTTCGCCGACCTCTGCCAGCCGCGTCTCGGCCCGCACCGAGTCGGCTTCCGGCCTCGCGTGGACGTCTACCGCACGGAGGACCCTGCCGCCTACAACGTCGTCGTCGAGCTTCCCGGGGTGGATCCGGGCGAGGTGAGCCTCTCGGTGAGCGAGGGCGTGCTCGTCGTCTCCGGCCGACGCCGGAGGCCCCAGCGCTCCTATCACCACATCGAGATCGACTACGGGACGTTCGAGCGCCGCGTCGTGCTCGCGGAGCCGGTGGACGGCGGTGCCGCGAAGGCGAGCTACGAGAACGGCCTGCTCACCATCGTGCTGCCGCTGGAGCGGCGAAGCCGGCCCGTGCGCGTCAAGGTGACGAAGGGAAGGCGAGCATGACCGAGGTCGAGGAAGCAGTCCGCCAGGCCGAGAGCACGCTTCCGGGCACGCTGCCGATCCTCCCATTGCGGGAGACGGTCGTCTTTCCCGAGTCGATGACCCCGCTCGCCATCGGGCAGGAGCGTTCGATCCGGCTCGTGGACGAGGCCGTCGCGGGCGATCGCACGATCGCGCTCGTCACGGCCCGCTCGGCGGAGGAGGAGGCCCAGAGCGCCGAGGATCTCTACGAGGTCGGCGTCTCCGCCGTCGTCCACAAGATGATCCGCGTTCCCGACGGGACGCTGCGCGTGCTCGTCCAGGGGCTCCGGCGCATCCGCCTGGAGGAGCTCGAGCAGACCGAGCCCTACCTCGCAGGACGCTTCGTCGAGGTGCCCGACGTGCCCGGCGGCGAGCGAGAGGTGGAGGCGCTCGCGCGCAACGTCGAGACGCTCTTCGGGCGCATCATCGCGCTCGTCCCCTACCTCCCGGAGGAGCTCGAGCTCGCCGCCGCGAACGCGGGCGACCCGAGCACGCTCGCCAACCTGATCGCCACGACTCTGCGCCTGAGGACGCCCGAGAAGCAGGAGCTGCTCGAGACGGCGAACGTGGAGGAGCGCCTGCGCAAGCTGACGGTCATCCTCAACCGCGAGCTCGAGGTCCTCGAGCTGGGGACGAAGATCCAGTCGCAGGTGCAATCCGAGATGGAAAACTCGCAGCGCGAGTACTTCCTCCGGCAGCAGCTGAAGGCGATCCAGGAAGAGCTCGGGGAGGGCGACGAGCAACAGGCGGAGATCGCCGAGCTGCGCGCGAAGATCGAGGAGGCGCACCTTCCGGAGGAGGCTGACAGGCAGGCCCGCCGTGAGCTCGACCGGCTAGTCAAGCTGCCGCCGGCCGCGGCCGAGTACGGCGTCATCCGCACGTACCTCGAGTGGATCCTCACCCTCCCCTGGAACACCACCACGGAGGACGACCTCGATCTCGAGCGCGCCCGGCGCGTCCTCGACGAGGACCACTACGACCTCGAGAAGATCAAGGACCGGATCATCGAGCAGCTCGCCGTCTCGAAGCTGAAGCAGGACGTCTCCGGTCCGATCCTCTGCTTCGTGGGACCGCCCGGAGTGGGCAAGACCTCCCTCGGCCAGTCCATCGCGCGCACGCTGGGACGCAGGTTCGTCCGGATCTCCGTCGGCGGCGTTCGCGACGAGGCCGAGATCCGCGGGCACCGGCGAACCTACATCGGGGCCATGCCGGGCACGATCGTCCGGGCGCTCCGCGACGCCGAGTCGAAGAACCCCGTCTTCATGATCGACGAGATCGACAAGATGGGCGCCGACTGGCGCGGCGACCCCTCGAGCGCGATGCTGGAGGTGCTCGACTCGGCCCAGAACTCGAGCTTCCGCGACCACTACCTCGATCTGCCGTTCGACCTCTCGCAGGTGCTCTTCATCTGCACGGCGAACCAGCTCGAGCCGATCCCGCCGCCGCTTCGCGACCGCATGGAGATCATCCAGCTCTCCGGCTACACGGAGGACGAGAAGGTCGGGATCGCCAGGCGGTACCTCGTGCCCAAGCAACTGGAGGCGCACGGGCTCAAGCCCAAGCAGCTCACCTTTACGGAGAAGGCGCTCCGCCTGGTCATTCGCGAGTACACGCGGGAGGCAGGCGTCCGCGAGCTCGACCGGCAAATCGCCGCGCTCTGCCGCAAGGCCGCACGCGAGGTGGCGGAGTCGAAGCGGCAGCGCGCCCGCGTGGACGAGCGCAAGGTGCGCGTCTGGCTCGGCCGCCGCCGCTATCCGTCGGAGGTCCGCAAACGGACGTCCGATCCTGGTGTCGCCACCGGGCTCGCCGTCACGCCCGTCGGCGGCGACGTGCTCTTCGTGGAGGCGACGGCCATGCCCGGGGACGGCAAGCTGATCGTCACCGGACAGATCGGGGACGTCATGAAGGAGTCCGCCCAGGCGGCCCTCTCCTGGGTGCGCGGCCACGCCCGCGACCTCGGGCTCGAGAGCGACTGGTTCGAGGGCCGCGACGTGCACATCCACGTGCCGGCGGGCGCCGTCCCGAAGGACGGCCCCTCGGCCGGGATCGCGATGGCGACAGCGCTCGCCTCGCTCGCCATGGGCAAGGCGGTCTCGGAGGACGTGGCCATGACCGGAGAGATCACGCTCACCGGGCAGGTGCTGCCGATCGGCGGGGTCAAGGAGAAGGTGCTCGCCGCCCAGCGCGCGGGCATCTCCACGGTCATCCTCCCGAAAGAGAACGAGGGCGACCTCGACGACCTCCCGGCGGACGTCCGCAAGACAATGCGCTTCGCGCCGGTGGACTCCGTGGACGAGGTGATCGAGGCAGCCTTCCCCGGCGGCGCCGTGCTGGAGTTTTCCACGGCGGCGCGCGGGTAGATAAGCTCGCCCCCGACAGCGACGAAAGGATGAAGATGAGGGGTAAGGACACGGTGACGGGCGCCGTCGAGACGGCCCGGCCCTACGTGGAGCGCCTCGCACAGGACGAGGAGCTGCACGACCATGTGAAGAAGGCCTACGAATCCGCACGCGGAATCTACGACGAGCTGCTCGGCGACCGCGGCACCACGGGCCTCGCTCTGCGGGTCGCCCGCGACAAGGACATCCAGGACGAGCTCAGGAAGGCCGTCCAGGAGCTGCGCGAGGCCGGCAAGCGCGCCCAGGGCAAGGAGGGCCACACGGGCCGCAACGTCACGCTGCTCCTCGCGGGCATCACGCTCGGCGTGCTCTTCAACCCGGCCACCGGGCCCGACACCCGCCGCTGGCTGAAGGACAAGGTGCTCGGCCCTGAGCAGCCGCTCGAGTACGAGTCGACGCCGGCGTAGACGCTGAGCGGCTAGCCGCCGAAACCGGGCTCGGCCCCGACGATCACGGGGCCGGGCAGCGCTTCGCCGAAGAGGCTTCCCACTTGGAGGAACGCGGTCAGCGACCCGTCCCCGAGCCCTGAGAGAGCGGAGATATCGTCTGCCTGCAGGAGCACGGCGCCGGCCGGCGGCGCCTCTCCCGGCGGCGGCGTCCAGCCGCCGAAGCCCAGGTCGACCAGGCGGCGCCAGGCCACCAGGTACGCATAGGGATTCACGACACCGTCGTACCCGAGCCAGAGCAGGTCGCGCGGGTGGATCTCGAAGTGCAAGTGCGGCGGCGTTCCGACGGCGTCACCGGTGGCGCCCACGAAGCCGATCACGTCGCCCGCGGCGACGCGCGCCCCATCCAGAGCGGCAGGCGCATAAGCGGAGAGGTGCGCGTAGTAGAACTCGTTCCCCTGATCGTCGCGGAGCCAGAGGCGGTGGCCGCCGATGTCGTTCCAGCCGACGAGGAGGAGCGTCCCGTCGGTGACGGCGAGGACCGGCGCCCCGAGCGAGGCGAAGATGTCGTTCCCGTGGTGCCAGCCGGTGATCGCCCGCGCCGCGGCGAAGTCGTCCGTGAACGACACCGGCCCGTACACGGGGAAGACGTACCCTCCTGCGGTGAGCTGGGGACGGACGTCCGCGGGCGGATCCTGCACGACGGGGGGCGGCTCGGGATCCGCGCCCGGCGGCTCCGGCACGGGCTCGCGCGGCGGGCGGTCGGAATCGTCCTGCCGCTCGGGAGGCGGCGGGGGCGGGGGCGGCGGCTTGGGCGCGGTCGCGGCGGCCTCCGCGTAGCCGACAGTGATCTCGCTACCGGCGGGGAGCCCACCGTGCTCGGCGGTGAGGACGACGTGCAGCGCGGTGACGAAGCCGCGGAAGCCGTGGCGCCGGTCCGTCTGGCGGACGACCGCCTGCTCGAGCAGGACGGCATAGCCCCAGTCTGCAAGCTTGACGCGGAGGTTCGGAGCAGGATCGACCGGCTTGCCGAGGACGACGAGGTTCGTAAGCGAGGAGGCGCCGAGGGATCCCGCCGCGCCTGTCGCCGACGCCCGCGCCGTCGCTTTGGCGACCGCCGTGTCTGCGGTGATCTCGCCGCCGAAGAGGGAAACCGCTTGGACGGATGCTCTGCCGGCCGCGCTCGCCCGGGTCTCGGCAGATCCAGCCCGGCCTGACGTGGCGATGCCGCCGGTGGAGACTGCACCGTCGCCGTAGGCGTACCCGTCGAGCGCCGCCGAACTCTCCGGCGGAGCGGCAACCGCCCCGGCGCCGCCGCCGGCGCCCTCCGGCACGAGAACCTGGACGCCGTACGCGCCCGCGGACGCTCTCGCCGACTGCTCGGCGGCGGTCGCCGACCCCCCCACGACGAGCACGAGGAGCGCCGCCAGGGCCGCTGGGACGAAACGTGCGCGCACCACCTGCAGATTATCGGCGCTCGTGGCCGCCGGTTGAAGGGGGCATCATCTATTGGTCGACACGTCGGGCGAACTCGCGGAAGCGCTCCCGGGCAGTCTCGTCGGGGCCGAGGCTCTCGCCCGCGAGCTTCGGATCGGCTGCGACCTCCCGCGCAACGGTGCGGACTTCCTCCACGACGGCGCGCTCGATCCCGGGGTCCTCGAGGAGCCGTTCGATCCACGCGCCGCCCTCCCGAGGATCGATGTCCCGCTCGACGAGGAGCCGGCCCAGGAGGATGCCGACGCGGATGTAGGCGAAGGTGCGAAAGGCGAGCTGACGCCGCGGCTCGGCCACGAGGCCGGCGATCTCCTCGTCGCCGGCCTGAATGCGGGCGACGAGCTCGCCGAGCGGCTCGTCCACAAGCGGCAGCCAGATCTCTTCGTCCATGCCCGAAAGCTTAAGCCCGCCTCGCGGACCAGGCGAGCTGAGCCGCGACGACGACGAGGAGGGCGGCGAAGAGGCGACGCAGCGTGACGTCGCCGAGCGAGTCGGCGAGGACGACCCCGCCCGCCACTCCGACGGCCGACGCCAGCCCCACGACGAGGGCCGCCCGCCAGCGGACGTTTCCGTACCGGTGCTGGCGCCAGGCACCTACGGCCACGACCGGGATCATGGCCGCGAGCGAGGTCGCCTGCGCGGAGAGCTGCGTCAGGTCGAGGACGAGCACGAGCGTCGGCACGAAGAGGATCCCGCCGCCCACGCCGAAGAGCCCGGACATGCCGCCCGCAGCGAAGCCGAGCAGGACCGCGAGGACGATCTCGCTCATGCGACGAGCCGCACGGCCGCGGCGACGAGGAGAGCGCTGAACCCGAGGACGAGGAAGCGCGAGGAGACGCGTTGCTGCACCGAGGTTCCCAAGAGCGTCCCGGCGACGGCGGGCAGGCCGACCATGGCTGCCTCCACCCACGCCACCTCGCCGAGGACGCCGAAGGAGGCGACGCCGAAGAGCGCAGTCACGCCGATGACGGCAAGCGAGGTGGCGGTGGCTGGTCGGCTCGCGAAGCCGGCCACGAGGACGAGCAGGGGAACGATGATCACTCCGCCTCCGACCCCAAAGAGGGCGGAGAAGAAGCCGGCCGCGACCCCGATGCCGCGGAGCGCCCAGGGTGAGGTGGTCCGCGGCGGCACGGCCGTATGTTAAGCAGGCGGATGCCCGCCTCCGACCTGCTCGCCCCACTGCGTGAGGATCCCGGCCGCAGCGCGCTCGTGCTGGACGTGGACGGGGCGCTCGCTCCCATCGTCGCGCGGCCCGAGCTCGCCGCCGTTCCCGAGGCGACCCGCGCCCAGCTTCGCCGCCTGGCGGGGCGCTACCTCCTCGTCGCCTGCGTGAGCGGACGCGCCCGGGAGGACGCCCGGCGCCTCGTCGCCGTGGAAGGCGTCCAGGTCGTCGGCAACCACGGCCTCGAGCTCGACCCCCGCGCCGAAGAGCTCGCCGGGGAGATCGCGACCTTCCGCGAGGCCGTCGGGCTCCCTGTGGAGGACAAGCGGCTCTCGCTCTCCTACCACTTCCGCGAAGCCGTGGACGAGGCCGCCGCCCGCTGCGCGCTCGAGGCGGTGGCGGAGCGGGCCCGCGCCGTCGGCCTCGACCCGCGCTGGGGGCGGAAGGTGTTGGAGATCCGCCCGCCGGTCCCGGCCGACAAGGGAACGGCCGTGCGGGCGCTCCTCGAGCGCTCCGGTGCCCGGCGGGGCCTCTACGCGGGCGACGACACGACTGACCTCGACGCCTTTGCAGGCCTCCGGGCGGGCGGCCTCGAGCACGCCGTCTGCATCGCCGTCGCCTCCGACGAGGGCCCGGCCGAGCTGCGCGACGCCGCCGACCTCGTCGTCACGGGGCCCGGGGAGCTCGGCGAGCTTCTAGCGCTCCTGTAGGAGCTCCCAGGCACGCGCGACGTCGGCCTCCGTCGTGCGCACGTTCCCCACGGCGAGGCGGAGGACGACGCGGCCCTCCAGGCGCGTGTGCGAGAGGTAGGCCTCCCCACTCGCGTTCACCCGCTCGAGCAGCGCGAGGTTCGCCTCGTCCGAGCCCTCGCGCCGGAAGCAGACGACCGAGAACGGGTACGGCGCGACGACTTCCCACCCGGACGCCGCTTCCAGCCACGACGCGAAGAGCCGCGCGAGACGCACGTGCTCGCGAATCACCGTCTGGAGCCCTTCGCGTCCGTAGCAGCGGAGCACCGCCCAGAGCTTCAGCGCCCGGAAGCGCCGTCCCAGGGCGGGCCCGTAGTCCTTGAGGTCGAGGACGCCCTCGCCCGCGGGCAGGTAGTCGGGCTCCGCAGCGAACGCGCTGTGGAGCGCCTCGGGACGGCGTGTCCACAGCGCCGAGCAGTCCACGGGCGTGAAGAGCCACTTGTGCGGGTTGACGACGAGCGAGTCGGCCCGCTCGCACCCGGCGAGCGCCCAGCGGTGCTCCTCGCAGACCGCGGCCGCGCCGGCATAGGCAGCGTCCACGTGCAGCCAGACGCCGCGGTCGGCGCAGAGCCCGGCGATCTCGGGGACGGGATCCACGGAGGTCGTCGACGTCGTGCCGACGGTGGCGACGACGGCCGTCACAGGCCCGCGGGCGAGCTCCTCCGCGAGCGTGTCCGCGCGCAGGCGGAACTCCCGGTCCACCGGCACCGTCCGGTACTCGAGCCCGAGCAGGCGCGCGGCCTTTTCCACGGAGAAGTTCGCCTGCTCCGAGGCGAGAACGACCCCGCCGGGCGCGAGCTCGCGGGCCGCAGCGAGCGCGGCGATCGTCGCGGTCGACGCCGTGTCCTCGATGTGACCGTGCAGGCCGTCGGGCAGACCGAGGAGCTGGCGGAGCCAGTCGAGCGCGACCTCCTCCAGCTCAGTGGCGGCGGGGGAAGTGCGCCAGACCATCGCGTTGACGTTGAGCGCCGCGGAGATGAGCTCCGCCAGGATGCCCGGCTCGGAGCCGGAGATGGCGAAGTAGGCGAAGAAGCGCGGGTGGTTCCAGTGGGTGATCCCCGGAATGAGGACGCGGTCGAGGTCGCGCAGGACTTCCGCGAAGGGCTCGGCCCGCTCGGGCGGCGAGACGGGCAGCGCGGCCCGGATCGCGCCCGGTTTCACCTGCGAGAGCACGGGCAGCTCCCGCACCCCCTCCAGGTAGCGCGCGACCCACTCGAGCGCGGCGGCTCCGTCCTCGCGGAAGCTCACGTCTTGAGCATCCTGCGGATCTGCGGCCACGTCCGCGTGTTCACGACATCGTCCGCCGTCAGCCAGCCCCGACGGGCCTGCGCGACGCCGAGCTCGAGATTGGCGAGCTCGCGCACCCGGTGCGCGTCCGTGGACACGACCACCTTGACGCCCGCCTCGGCGGCCGCCCGAGCGTGCGTTTCCATCAGGTCGAGGCGGTCCGGCTGCGAGTTGATCTCGAGGAACGTTCCCGTCTCGACGCAACGGGCCAGCACCGCTTCGAAGTCCACCTCGTACGCCAGCCGGCGGTTGATCTTGCGCCCGGTCGGGTGACCGATGCAGTCCACGTGCGGGTTCTCGATCGCCGCGAGCAACCGCGCAGTCAGGCGCTCGCGGGAGCCGTCGAAACCCGAATGGATCGAGGCCATGATCCAGTCCCGCTCCGCCAGCGCATCTTCGGGCAGATCGAGCGAGCCGTCCGCTCGGATGTCCACCTCGACACCAGCGAGGACGGTGATGCCGGCGACGCGCTCGTTCAGCTGCGCGATCTCCTCCGTCTGCCGCTCGAGCCGTCCTTCCCTGAGGCGCCTCGCGTGGTCGCAGATGGCGACGTAGCGGTGCCCGGTCTCGAGCGCCGCGGCAACCATCTCCTCGAGCGTTGCGCGCCCGTCCGACCAGTCCGTGTGCATGTGCAGGTCGCCCTTCACGTCGGCTCGCTCGACCAGCCGGGGCAGGCGGCCCTCGCGCGCCGCCTCCAGCTCGCCGCGATTCTCCCGTAGCTCGGGCGGGATCCAGGCGTAACCGAGCTGCTCGTAGAGCGCCTCCTCGTCGGCCGCGTGGAAGACCTCCCCGCTTTCGACCTCCTCCACGCCGTACTCCGAGACAGAAAGCCCCCGCCGGACGGCGTCCTCGCGCAGAGCCACGTTGTGCTCCTTGGAGCCCGTGAAGTGCTGGAGCAAGCTGCCGTAGCTCTCCGGCGGGACAACGCGCAGGTCGAAGCGGAATCCTTCGTGCGAGACGACGGTCGCCTTCGTCGAGCCCCGCGCCACCACCTCCGCCACCCACGGCCGCTCCGCGAGGAAGGCGGTGAGCGCGCTCGGGTCGCTCGCCGTGGCGATGAGGTCGAGGTCGTGCACCGTCTCGCAGCGCCGCCGGACGCTGCCCGCCTCTGACACGCGCACGGACGCCGGGTGCTCACGTAGCTCCTCGACCGCCGCGTGCACGGCGGGAAGCACGCGCCCGAGCAGCGTACGGCGCTCGATGCTCACCTTCGGCTTGGCGAGCGCGGCCAGGACCTTCTCTTCGGTCTTCGGTCCGAGCCCTGCAAGCCCGCGCAGGCGCTGCGCCTCGGCCGCAGCCTTGAGCTCCTCGAGGGATTCGACACCCAGCTCCGTCCAGAGCTTGCGGGCCGTCTTCGGCCCCAGCCCGGGCACGTGCATGACCTCGACCAGGCCGGCCGGGAGCCGCGCGCGGAGCTTGACGAGAGCAGTCATGTCCCCGGTCTCCACGAACTCCACGATCTTCCCTTCGATCGTCGAGCCGATCCCGGAGAGGCGCGTCGCCTTGTGGTCGAGCGCGAGCTGCGCGACCGGCACGGCGGACTCCCTGATCCGTGCGGCCGCGCGCCGATAGGCGGCGAGGCGGAACGCGTCGGCCCCGTCGATCTCGAGCAGATCGGCGAGGAGCTCGAACCGTTCCGCGAGCTCGGCGTTCGAGGGCAGAGTGCGCGCCACGGCGGCGATGATACGCGGGTGCGCCTGGCGGTCTGTCTTCCCACCTACGACGAGCGGGAGAACATCGAGGCCATGGCGCGCGCGCTCGGGCACGTCTTCGAGCGGCACGGGCTGGACGGGCGGGTGCTCGTGATCGACGACTCCTCGCCCGATGGGACCGGCGCGGAGGCGGACCGGCTCGCCGCCGAGCTGCCCTTCCTCGAAGTCCTTCACCGGGAGCGCAAGGAGGGCCTCGGGCCCGCCTACCTCGCCGGCTTCCGCCGGGTGCTCCGGGAGGGCGCCGACCTGGTCGCCGAGATCGACTGCGACTTCTCGCACGACCCGGAGGACCTCCCGCGCCTCGTCGCCGCCGCCGAGGAGGCCGACGTGGCGCTCGGTTCCCGCTACGTCCCCGGCGGCGGGACGCGCAACTGGAGCCTCCTACGGCGAGCGGTCAGCCGCAGCGGGGGTCTCTACGCCCGCGCCGTCCTCGGAATCGGGGTGCGCGACCCTACGAGCGGGTTCAGGGTGTACCGCCGGCCGGTGCTCCAACGGATCGCCCTCGACCGCATCTCCTCGCGCGGGTACGCCTTCCAGGTCGAGACCGTTTACCGGGCGCTCGAGGCGGGCTTTACGGTGCGCGAGGTTCCGATCGTCTTCGCCGAGCGTGAGGCGGGCGGGTCGAAGATGGGCGGCGGCATCGTCCTGGAGGCCGTCGTGCGCGTTCCGGCGCTCCGCCTCACCGCCCTTCGAGGGCGTCTCTAGGCGTTGCTACAGTGGCCGCATGGCCGAGCTGATCGAGGTCGGGGACGACACCTTCGAGCAGGAGGTTCTCCAGGCCGAGCGTCCCGTGGTGGTGGACTTCTGGGCGCCCTGGTGCGGCCCCTGCCGTGTCGTCAACCCGATCCTCTCCGACATGGCGGCTCAGCACGGCGAGCGGGTCAAGTTCGTCAAGCTGAACATCGACGAGCACCCCGCCGCTGCCTCCCGGTACAACGTGCTCTCGATCCCGACGGTGATCCTCTTCGAGGGCGGCCACCCCCAGGAGACGATCATCGGGGCCCGCTCCCGCACCCACTACGAGGGTGCCTGGGAACGCTGGCTTCAATCTGTCGCTTGAGCTCCGCTCGAGCCGCGGAAGGAGTCCCACCCGGAGACGTCCAAGGGCTGCCCTCCCAGGCGTAGCTCCACGCCGGATCCGGCTTCACACCAGCCGATGAGGGCGAAGCCGCTCGCCCGCGCCTCATCTGGCGCGAGGGCGGCAAGAAGCTCGTAGTCCTCGCCGAGCGTCCAGAACGGCTCCTCCCCCGCGCGCTCAAGCCCGGTCGCGACGGGCAGCCGCTCCACCTCGACGACGAGGCGACAGCGTGATCGCTCGGCGATGCGGGCGGCGTCGCCGGCAATTCCGTCCGACAGGTCCACGAGCGCGTGGGCGACTGTCGCGAGGCGCCTGCCTTCGCGGAGCCGCAGAGGTGGTCGGAGGTGCATCTGGACGAGCTCGTCGAGCCCCTCCAGGCCGCGCTCCAGCGCCCGCAGCCCCGCCGCGGCCCCGCCCAGCGGGCCCGTCACGACGAGCAGGTCGCCGGGCCGCGCGCCTGAGCGTCCGGGGACGCGCTCGCTCCGCCCGACCGCGGTCACCGCGAGAACGACGTTCTCCGCCCGAGTCGTGTCGCCGCCGAGGACCGGTACGCCGGGCTCGTTCAGACCCGTATAGAGGTCGACGACGTTCTCCAACTCGATCTCGGGCGGCACGGCGAGGGCGAGCAGCAGCGCTTCCGGCTCGGCTCCGAGCGCAGCGAGGTCGCTGAGGTTGACCGCGGCCGCCTTGTAGCCGAGGTCGCGCCAGGACGTCCAGGCCGGACGAAAGTGAACCCCCTCGACGAGCGTGTCCTGCGTGACCACGACGCCGTCGCCGAGGACGGCTCCGTCGGCGTCGAGCCCCTGCACGAGCCCCCGCCGCTCGAGCTCCGCGAGGAGCCCGAACTCACCCAGCCTGGACAGCTGCAAGCCCGAAGACGTCCACCGGCCCCGAGCCGGCGCCGATGTCCGCCAGTCCGTTCCGCACCGCCTCCGAGGCCGTCTCGGCGGCATGCCGGGCTGCCTCTTCGAGGGTCTCTCCACGTGCGAGAAAGGCGGCCAGGCTCGCCGAGTGGGTGCACCCGGCCCCGTGCGTCGCTTCCCCCCCGTACCGCTCGACCGGGATGCCGACGTGGCGGCGTCCGTCGAAAAGCCAGTCCACCGGCTCGGCGCCGTGCCCGCCCGTGACGACGACCGCGGGCGCCCCCCGGGCATGGATGGCCTCCGCCAGGCGGGCGCGGTCGGCGTTCTCCGAATAGGCAACGCCGGCGAGGGCGCAGGCTTCGTGCAGGTTGGGCGTCACGACCGTTGCGAGCGGGAAGAGGCGCTCGACGAGGACGGCGACCGCGTCGTCCAGGAGGAGCTTCGCCCCGGAAGCCGCCACCATGACGGGGTCGACCACAAGGGGCACGCGATGGCGCTCGAGGAAGCCCGCGACCGTCTCGATTATCGGTGCGCTGAAGAGCATTCCCGTCTTTGCGGCGTCCACGCCGATGTCGTCGAAGAGCGCCACGAGCTGGGCGCGGATGAACGCCGGCGGCGCCTCGTGCACCGCCGTCACCTCGGTCGTGTTCTGGGCCGTCAGCGCGACGATCGCGCTCATGCCGTGGCAACCGAGGCGTGCGAATGCCTTCAGGTCGGCCTGGATTCCGGCGCCGCCGCCGGAGTCCGAGGTCGCGATCGTCAGGCAGCGGGGGACCACCGTCGCGGAGGCTAGCATCGGGGTCGTGGCCGCCGTCACGTGGGAAGACCTCCTCCAGGGCGAGGAGCTCGCATACCTGACCGAGATCCCGGCCCACGAGGCGGACACAGTCCCGCTGCCGCATTCCCTCCATCCCCGCGTGCGTGAAGCCCTCGCCGCCCGCGGGATCGAGACCCTCTTCCGCCACCAGGCGGAGGCGTACGCGGCGGCATGCCGCGGAGAGCACCTCGTGGTCTCCACGGGCACCGCGAGCGGGAAGACGCTCGCCTTCAACCTGCCCGTACTCGACGCGCTGGCGGCCGAGCCGAAGCTGCGCGCGCTGTACCTCTACCCGACGAAGGCGCTCGCGCAGGATCAGTCGCGGGCGCTCGCCGAGCTCCGGCTCCCTCGCCTGCGGGCTGCCATCTACGACGGCGACACGGAGGCCGAGCGCCGCCGGCAGATCCGGAAATGGGCGAACGTGATCCTGACCAACCCGGACATGCTCCACGTGGGCGTGCTCCCTCACCACGACCGCTGGGGTGACGTCCTCCAGAACCTCCGCTACGTCGTCGTGGACGAGGCCCACGTGTACCGCGGTGTCTTCGGATCGCACGTCGCCAACGTCCTGCGACGCCTGCGCCGTGCCGCGGCCGTCTACGGCGCCGAGCCGCAGTTCCTCCTCGCCTCCGCCACGATTGCGAACCCCGGCGAGCTCGCTCGCTCGCTCCTGGGCGTGGATGCGACCGTCGTCGGCGACGACGGGGCTCCCCGCGCAGCCCGCACGGTCGCCTTCTGGAACCCGCCTCTCCTCGACGAGGAGCTCCAGCTCCGGGCGAGCGCGCTCGGCGAAGGGGCTCGTCTCCTCGCGGAGCTCGTCCAGCGCGGGCTGCGCACGATCGTGTTTGCCAAGAGCCGCAAGGCGGCAGAGCTCGTGCACCGCTTTGCGGCGGATCGTGTCGGCGCCGAGCTGGCCGCGCGGCTCTCCCCCTACCGAGCGGGCTACACGCCCGAGCAGCGGCGCCACATCGAACGACGCCTCGTCGAGGGCGAGCTCCTCGGCGTCACGGCGACGGACGCGCTCGAGCTCGGGATCGACATCGGCCTGCTCGACTGCGCGATCTCGGTCGGCTTCCCGGGGACGGTGGCGAGCCTGCGCCAGCAGTGGGGCCGGGCGGGGCGCCGCAGCCACGGCCTGGCGATCCTCGTGGCGAGCGAGGACGCTCTCGACCAGTTCTTCATGCGGGAGCCCGAGGCGCTGCTGGGCCGCCGCGTCGAGGCGGCGATCCTCGACCACGCGAACGATCGCATCCTCGACGGCCACGTGCGAGCGGCCGCGTTCGAGGCGCCCCTCGACGATCGCGATCGCCCGACGCTCGGGGCTTCCGCACTGGAGCGCGCCGAGGCGCTTGCCGAGGCCGGCGAGCTCAAGCGCACGAAGGCGGGCTACGTCTGGGCCGGGAAGGACTACCCGGCGGGACGCTTCGGGCTGCGGTCCTCGAGCCCGGAAGCCTTCGCCGTCGTCGAAGCTGAAACGGGATCCGTGTTCGGACTCGTCGAGCGCGAGCGCGCGTACTCGACGGTGCATGAGGGCGCGGTGTATCTGCACATGGGCGAGTCGTACCGCGTGCTCGCCCTCGACGTCGAAGCCCGAGCGGCCGTTGTCGAGCCGTTCGCCGGCGACTACTACACCCAGGCGAAGAAGGAGACGATGACAGCGATCGAGGAAGCGGAGCTCGCCGAGCGGCGCCTCGGGATGGAGGTCTGCTTCGGACGAGT
The DNA here is from genome assembly GCA_050697715.1 of Gaiellaceae bacterium. Lineage (GTDB taxonomy): Bacteria > Actinomycetota > Thermoleophilia > Gaiellales > Gaiellaceae > DASQWP01. The sequence continues at coordinate 2,546 of JBOHAJ010000087.1, read as the reverse complement.
CAGCGTCACCGAGCAGGTCGTCGCCTACCAGAAGAAGGCGATCCGCGACGGGGCCACGCTCGATCTCGTCGCCCTCGACCTCCCGGAGACGAACTTCGAGACCGAGGCGGTCTGGTACCTCCCCGAACCGTGGATGCTGGCTGGCCTGGAGGACATGCCGCGGCTCCTCGGCACCCTCCATGCCGCCGAGCACACCATGATCGCCCTCCTGCCGCTCTGGGCCATGTGCGACCGCTGGGACATCGGCGGCCTCTCGACGAATCTCCACTTCCAGACCGGGCGCCCGACGGTCTTCGTCTACGACGGCCACCCGGGCGGCGTCGGGATCGCCAGGCGCGGGTTCGACGGCCTCGAGGGCTGGGTCGCCGACACCGCCCGCCTGCTCGCCGGCTGCCCGTGCGCCGACGGCTGCCCGTCCTGCGTCCAGTCCCCCAAGTGCGGAAACCTGAACGAGTTCCTCGACAAGGACGGCGCGCTGACCCTGCTCAGGCGGATGCTGTCCGCCGCCTGACCACTCAGGCCAGGCCCGGAGTCAGACCCCGTGGCCGCTCGGGCCATGCCCAGGGGTCAGACCCCTGGCCGCGCCCAATATGGACGCGTGCCCCCATGAACACCGGCTCCCGAGGTCCTCTATCCACAGGATGGACGCGCGGCCGAGGCCGGAAAAGGCGTGTCCCGGGGTCAGACCCCCGGTCGTGTCGCTTTTGGACGAGCTCACTCCGGCCGGGCCAGACTGAGGGCGAGCTCGACCGCCTCCGCGGGCGTGGCCGCTCGCTCGATCCCCTCGCCCGTGACGGCCCAGCCCGGCTCGAGCACGACGACGGGGCGGCCGAGCACCCGCGCGTAGCCGATCTCGGCGAGCGTGCCCCAGCGCCCGCCGACGGCGATGACAGCGTCCCCCGAGGCGACGACCGCCAGGTTGCGGGCATGACCGGTCCCGGTCGCGACCGCGAAGTCGATCCACTCGTTCGCGGCCGCGCGACTCTCGCCCGGGAGAATGCCGATCGTGGTTCCTCCCGCCGACTTCGCGCCGCGCGCGGCGGCCTCCATCACCTCCCCGAGCCCGCCGCAGACGACGCCGCAGCCGCGCTGGGCGAGGAGGCGTCCGATCTCCTCCGCCTGGGCGAGCCACTGGGTGCCGCTCCCGATCACCGCCACCTGCCTCCTCGGCACGCCTGGATGGTAGAGATAGGCGCATGACGGCTCGGCGAAAGGCGCGTGGCGGCGTCCTCGTCCTGGGCGGCGGCTTCGCCGGCGGCTATGTCGCCCGCCTGCTCGGAAAGCGCGGCGCCACCATCGTCAGCCCGGAGAACTTCATGCTGTACACGCCGATCCTGCCGGAGGCGGCCTCGGGCATGCTCGAGCCGAGACACGTCGTCGTGCCCCTGCGCCTCATGTGCCCCCGCGCAGAGCTTCTCCTCGGCCGGGCGACCGGACTCGACGAGGAGGGGCGCATCGTCTCGGTTGCGGTCGAGGACGGCGAGCTCGAGATCGAGTACGAGCACCTCGTGGTCGCCCTCGGAGCCGTCCCGCGCACGCTCCCCATCCCCGGCCTCGCCGAGCACGGGCTGGGCTTCAAGTCGCTCGCCGACGCGATCCACCTGCGGAACCACGTCCTCCGCCGCCTCGAGGCGGCCGCCGCGGCCGCCGAGCCGGAGGCGGCGCGGCGCGCGCTCACGTTCGTCTTCGTCGGCGCCGGCTACGCCGGAGTGGAGGCGCTAGCGGAGCTGAGCGACCTCGTCCACGACGCGCTCCGCCACTACCCCGAGCTGCGCCAGGTGTCGCAGCACTGGGTGCTGGTGGACGCCGCGCCCAGAATCCTCGCGGAGATTCCCACGCGGCTGGGCGAGTACGCGGCCCGACAACTCAGTCGGCGCGGCGTCGACATCCGCGTCTCGACCACGCTCGTGTCGGCCGAGGCCGGCGCCGTAAGACTCTCCGACGGGACGCGCCTGGAGACGGCCACGCTCGTCTGGACGGCCGGCGTTCGCCCTCATCCGTTGCTCACCCAGCTGGGCCTGCCGCTGGACGAGCGAGGACGGATCGTCGTCGAGCCGACGTTGCGCGTGGAGGGGCGAGAGAGCGTTTGGGCGCTCGGCGACTGCGCGCGGGTGCCCAACGAGGCTACGCCCACGCACCCCGACCCGCCGACGTGCCAGCACGCGCTCAGGCAGGCCCGTCGCCTGACGAAGAACATCAAGGGCGAGCCGCGGCCCTACCGCTACCGCATGCTGGGCCAGGTGGCGACGCTCGGACGGTACAAGGGGATCGCGGACGTGCTCGGCCTGCGTTTGCGTGGCTTCCCCGGCTGGTTCGTCACGCGGACGTACCACCTCTACCAGCTACCGCTCCTCTCCCGGAAGCTGCGCGTCGTCGTGGACTGGACGGTGGCCCTCTTCTTCCGCCGTGACATCGCCGAGCTGTCCATGCTCGGCCATCCCGAACGCCTCGAGCCGCCCGGCGAGTGAGTGAGGGGCGCCCGTCGCCGGGCGCCCCTCACCATCGGTCGTAGCTCGGGCTACAGGAAGCGGAAGAAGGCGCGGTGC
>JBOHAJ010000086.1:0-15159 GCA_050697715.1 Gaiellaceae bacterium | reverse complement strand
CCAGTCGAGGCGCTTGCGGCTGAGGTCCAATCCGACGTACAACATTGCAGGGGCCTCCCTTCGTCTCGTAGAGGACGCGCGGAGTTTCTCTCCGCGGGAGGCCCTCCTTCATCGGATTCAGTCGCCCCTGTGCTGACAAGCACAGGGGCTCCCTGCGTCCTTGCCTGGCTTGCTTTTCGCGCGCCAGAAGCGGGGCAGCATCACCGGAAGGGGCACTAGTGGCCTTCGAGCTCGCGACCTACCCCGCCTCGCTGCTCCGCGTCGAGCCGGAGCGCCTCACGGCGCTCGCTGCCGGGGAGTCCGCGCTCGCAGGCCTGTCCGTGGACGTGCTCGGCCCGGGCGAGCCGGTGCGGGTCACCCACGTGCTCGACGCGGTCGAGCCGCGCATCCGACCGGACGGTCGCGCCGCGTTCCCGAGAGAGGAGAAGGCGGGCGAGGGGCTGACCAACCGCCTGGACGGCGTCGCCGTGTTGGCCTGCCTCGACTTCCCGGGCGAGGAGCGGCCGCTCCACGAGCAGGAGGGCATCGTCGACCTGGCCGGGCCGGGGGCGGAGTTGACGCCTTTCTCGCGCCTGACGAATGTTGTTCTGACCTTCCGGCCGGCCGCGGGCGCCGACCACGTCGCCCTCGACGAGGCGGTGCGCCGCGTGACGTTGGCGGCTGCCGAGCTCCTCGCCGAGCCGACGCTCGAGGCGGAGCCGGAGGAGGTCGAGCGCTTCGACCTCGCCGAGCCCGCGGAAGGCCTGCCGCGGATCGCCGCGCTCGTCCAGCTCTCCGACCTCGGCCCGCTCTACATCCAGTACGTCTACGGCGCGCCGGCCGGCGAGGCCGGCCTCCCGCGCGTCATCGGCCCGGCCGAGCTCCTCGACGGCGCCGTGACCTGCGGCGAGTACCACTGGGCCGCGATGCGCAACCCGACGATCTTCCACCAGCGGAACGCGCTCGTGCGCGCGCTCTATCGCGAACACGGGCAGCGGCTCGACTTCGCCGGCCTCGTGCTCCTGCGCGGCTACGAGCAGAGCGCCGAGGACAAGCAGCGCGCCGCCGAGGCGGCTGCCCGCCTCACCGTCGACCTCGGCGCCGACGGCGCCGTGGTCACGACCGACGCCGGCGGGAACTCGCACACCGACTCGATGCTCACCGTCCGCGCGCTCGAGCGCGCCGGGATTCGCACGGTCGTGATCGTCGCGGAGCAGAACGACCCGGCCTCCACCGAGCCGGCACTCGTGGACTGGGTGCCGGAGGCCGACAGCATCGCCTCGGCCGCGAACACGGAGGAGCTGGTCCCGGCGTGGACGCCGGAGCGGGTGCTCGGCGGCGACACGCTCCTGGACGGCCGTCCGGCCGCCGATGCTGGGCTGCTCCCGGTCCAGGACTACCTGGGGGCGGCCAACCAGATGGGTCAGCTCGATCTCTCGGCGCGAACATGGTGAGAGCGGTCCACTACCTGAACCAGTTCTTCGCGGGCCTCGGCGGGGAAGAGGCGGCGGAGACCCCGCCCACGCGGCTCGACGGCGCCGTCGGCCCCGGTCGCGGCCTCCAGGCCCAGCTCGAAGGGATCGAGATCGCCGTCACGCTCACCTGCGGGGACGACTACTTCGGCGAGCACGAGGAGAGTGCGCTTGCTCGCCTGCTCGAGCTGCTCGAAGTCGAGAACCCGCAGCTCCTGATCTGCGGCCCCGCGTTCGGCTCCGGTCGCTACGGCTACGCCTGTGCGCGTTTTTCGCGCACTGCTTTCGAACGACTTGGGCTCCCTACGCTCGCCGCCATGCACGAGGAGAATCCGGGCGTCGCCGCGGCGGCGGGCAAGATCCTCATCGTCCCCACGGCCGTCAACGTGGCCGGCATGCGCCAGGCGCTCCCGGACATGGCCCGGCTCGCCGGGGCGCTCGCCTCGGGGCGCGAGCTCGGGCCGCCCGAGGAAGAGGGCTATCTTCCGCGCGGCTTCCGGCGGAACTACCACGCGGAGAAGCCCGGCGCCGAACGCGCGATCGAGCTCCTGCTCGCCAAGCTCGGCGGCGAGGTTCGCACGGAGGCGGTGCCCGGCTTCGACCGAGTGGAGCCACCGTCCCCCGTCCCCGACCTCTCGCAGGCGCTCTTCGCACTCGTCACCGAGGCCGGCTGCGTGCCTCAGGGGAACCCCGACCGCCTGCCGACGATCCGTGCGCGCGGCTGGCTCCGGTACCCGCTCGGCGGGGAGGAGAGCCTTGCGGCGGGCCGCTACGAGTCCGTGCACGGCGGCTTCGACGTCACGCTCGCGAACGAGGACCCGAACCGGCTCGTCCCCCTCGACACGGTGCGCGCGCTCGAGGCGGAGGGTCGCATCGGGCGCCTGCACGACTTCTTCTACACGACGACGGGAAACGGGACCCCCGTGGCCGCCTCGACGACCTTCGGTCGGGAGATCGCAGCCGACCTCCAGGAGGCAGGCGTGGAAGCCGTCCTCCTCTCCGGTACCTGAGGGACCGGCACGCGCTGCGGGTCAGTGCTGGCGAAGGAGATCGAGCGGGCGGGGATTCCGACGGTGTTCGTCACCTCGCTTCCCACCATCGCGACGATGATCGGCGTCAACCGGATCGTGCGCGGGCCGGCGATCACGCACCCCTTCGGGCTCGACGAACGTGACCGGCGCCGAATCGTCGAGCGAGCGCTCGAGATGCTCGAGACGCCGGTCGAGCCGACGACGGTCTGGGAGGAGGCTGAGTGACGGGCGCCGCCGTTCATGCCTGCTCGCTCGTCCTCGCGCACGCGCCCGACCTCGTCCGTCACGGCTCGAAGCCGGCGCGTGAGCTGGCCGTCGACCGGGACGGCCTGCTGGGCTCGCTCAGTGGGGCGCTGCGCACCTACGAGGAGGCCGTCGGTTACCCGCCGCACCAGGTCCTGCTCGGAAATCTCCGTCCCGACGCGCTGTGGGAGATCGAACGGCCGTGGTGGCGCAACCCCGTCGCCGCGAAGCGCGAAGGCCCCTTCGGCGTTGTGATCGACGAGGAGGAGCTGTACCGCCGCATGGTCGAGGCCGACGCCTTCGGGCTTCTCAAGCTCGATGCGAACGAGCCGCACGACGGCGCGTTGACGATCTTCCAGCGAGGCCGCGTAGCGGGCTCGATGAATCAAGCTCACGACCTGGACGAGAGCCTCTCGGCCCCCGTCCTCCTCGAGAACCTCGCCTGCAAGACGACGGGCGCGCTCGCGCTCGAGCACGTCCTGCGGACGACCGGCTTCCCCCCCGAGGAGCTTCCGTACGTGATCGGGAGCGGGGAGGAGGCGGTCGGCGACCGCTATCAGCGCGGAGGCGGGAACCTCGCCAAGGCGATCGCCGAGCAGGCGGGCTGCTCGAACGCCTCAGGGAGCGACGTGAAGGCGTTCTGCTGCGGGCCGCTCCACGCGCTCGTCGTCGCCGCCGCGCTCGTCGCCTCGGGCGTCTACCCCTACGTCGCGGTCGTCGCGGGCGGCTCGCTCGCCAAGCTGGGGATGAAGTTCGCGGGCGCGCTCCGCCACGGCGTGCCCGTGCTCGAGGACGTGCTCGCCGGCTTCGCCGTCCTCGTCGGACCGCCCGGGGACGGCGCGCCGGTCGTTCGCCTGGATGCGGTGGGCCGCCACCGGGTCGGCTCGGGCTCGGCGCAGCAGGCGGTCCTCGAGGACCTCGTCGTCGAGCCGCTCGAGCGGATCGGTCGCGGCATCCTCGACGTCGACCGCTACGCGACCGAGTTGCACGACCCCGAGATCACCGAGCCGGCCGGGGCGGGCAACGTCCCCAACCGCAACTACAAGCTGATGGCGGCGCTCGCCGTCAAGCGCGGCGAGCTCGCGCGCGAGGAGCTCGAGGGCTTCGAGCACGCCCACGGCCTGCCCGGGTTCTCCCCCACGCAGGGCCACGTCGCCTCTGCCGTGCCGTGGCTCCCGCACGGGCTCCAGGCGCTGCGGAAGGGCGAGATCGGCTCGACGATGCTCGTCGCCAAGGGCTCGCTCTTCCTCGGGCGGATGACGGAGCTCGCCGACGGGATGTCCGTCCTCTTGGAACCGGAAAGGAGTAGCTGATGCCGGTCGATGCGACCGTGGAGACGTTCGGAGAGCTCACGGGGGAAGGGAGCGTGCTCGTGGACTTCTGGGGGCCACGCTGCCAGCCGTGCCTGGCGATGATGCCCACGATCGCGAAGCTCGAGGAGGAGGCCGGCGGCGCCGTTCGCGTGGTCAAGGTCAACTCCGCCGAGAACCGCCAGATCTGCCGGGAGCTGCGCGTCTTCGGGCTCCCGACCTACATCCTCATGCGCGACGGGGAGGAGCTCGAGCGACTCTCCGGCGAGGTCTCGAAGGAAGACGTCCTGCGCGCGTTCGCAACCTTGAAGGGAGGTGTGGCTGCATGAAGCTCGACGGCAAGAAGGTGATCGCCCTCGGCGAGCGGGACGGCGTCCCCGGGCCTGCTATCGCCGAGTGCGTGCGCTCGGCCGGAGCCGAGGTCGTCTTCGTCGAGACGGAGTGCTTCGTCTGAACGGCGGCCGGCGCCATGGACCCCGAGAACCAGGACCGAATCAAGGCCCTGGCGGAGGAGTACGGCACGGACGACCTCGTGGTGGTGCTGGGCGCCGCCGACCTCGAGTCGATCGAGGTGACGGCGGAGACGGTCACCCTGGGAGATCCGGCCTACGTGGGTCCATTGGCAGGAGTCCAGTTGGGGCTCCCCGTCATTCACATCCTCGAGGAGGACGTGAAGGAGCAAGTGGATGCGGGCGTCTACGACGAGCAGGTGGGACTGCTCGAGATGACCCTCGACATCGATCAGGTACGGGAGGCGGTCGCCAGGTTTCCCGGCCGGGACGGCGCCTGAGTTCGACGCCTCCAGCGACGGTCACGCGCGCGGGCGGCTGCATCCCGCCTCCTCCTCAGCCAGGAAGCGAATGAAGAAGCGGGCGAAGACGGCGAAGAAGACGACGGCCTCGGCGACGGACATCGCCACCCCGGCGATCTGCTGGTCGCGGAGCGGCGAGAGCCCCCGGACCCGCGGCGCCTCGGCGTAGAAGTCGTAGAAGGGCTCGGGCGCGAGGGAGAGCATGAGCCCCAGCGGTGCGGAGAAGACGAAAGCCGCGAAGAGGTAGGCCGACCTCCCGCCCGAGCCGAGACGGTGCGGCTCGGCCTGCACGACCGGCCACCAGAGCAGCGCCCCGGTCAGGAAGTAGGTGGCGTGCTCCAGGTGGAGAAGCAGATGGTGCTCGAGCGCGGCCTCGTAGAGCGGCGGCAGGTGCCAGGCGACGTACGCGAGCACCCAGAGCGGAAGCGCGACGAGCGGGTGGGCGAGGCTGCGTAACGGCGTCCGGCCCGCGAGAGCGGCGGCCATCGAGGTCGAGAGGCCGGCGACCGCGAGCGCAGGGGCCCACTCCGCCATGACGACGTTCTGCACGAGGTGGGCTGTGAGGAGGTAGTGGAGCGCGAGCGCCCCGAGGGGCGTCACCGACACCGCGAGGACGAGGAGGAGGGCGGCCGCGAAGGAGGCCGCCCGCAGCCGCGTGGTGCCGTACCGCCTCGCCGCCGCCGCGTAGGCGACGGCTGCGAGAAGCGTCACCGCCAGCTCCTCCCACGCCGGCGTCCAGCTCGACGGGGACGGCGTCACAGCTAGTCGGAGAGCGCCTCGTCTCGTGAGCCGTAGATCGGGAAGACACGCTCGAGCCCGGTCATCTCGAAGATGCGGCGGATGTTCTCGTCGGTGACGACGAGGCCGAAGCGCCCGCCGTCCGTCTCCCGCAGGCGCTGAACGGCCTGGACGAGCACGCCGAGGGCGGTCGAGTCGATGAAGGTCGTGCCGGTCATGTCCACGACGATCTCATGCGCGCCCGCCTCCGTGAGCTCCGCGAGCCGCGCTTTCAGCTCCGGGGCCGAGTAGAGGTCGACCTCGCCCGTGAGGGCGACGACCCAGGTCGCCCGGCCGAGCTGCTCGGTCTCGACCTCGAGCCTCATCGGGCATAGCCAACCACACCTGGGGAGGCCGGTTCAACGGGGCACCGGGAGCGCCCCCGTTCCTAGTAGGCCCAGGGCGGCTCGCCTGTCGGCGGCTCGTACGCCTGCGCGGCGACGAGCAACCCGCACCAGCAATCCACCGCGCGCATGCGGCGCGAAGGATAGGTGCGGGCGGAAGTGCCCCTTCAGGTAATGCTGCGGGCGTGTATTGCCTGGAGGGGCACTAGATGAGCCAGGGGTCGACGTAGGAGGGGTCGCGCCGCTCGAGCCAGTCCCGCACGTACACGCCTGCGACGATCAGAGGCGCGCCCGGGCAGGCCGTCAGGAGCACGACCGCCACCCAGAGCGGCGACGGCAGCCCGCCCGCCGCAGCCGCGACCACGACCGGCACGCCCGTCAAATAGAGAGCCCACCAGTCCCGGACCACGTAGCCGAGCCCGAAGTGGAGGAGCCCAGGCAGAAGCAGCAGAACCAAGACGACCGGCGCCGGCAGGTTCCAGTCCGTGCCGGCGAAGCCCACGATCCAGACGGTCATCACTCCCCCGTAGAGGAGAGCCGCCGTCCTGGGGCTCATCTCGTTGACCTGTTCGACGAATTCGTCGATCACGCCACCTCCCTCTGTTCCCCGGCGTGACCGCACCCGCCGTTGCCGATGCTTGCTCCCATGATCAGGGCGGCGGGCAGGCGGCGGTATCCCCCGACCCGGTGACTCGCTATCGTTGGGCGAGACGCGGGCGTAGCTCAATGGTAGAGCTCCAGCCTTCCAAGCTGGTGGTGAGGGTTCGATTCCCTTCGCCCGCTCTTCTTGAGCGAACTGGCCGAGGAGCGAGAGGACCCTAGGCTGGCCTCGGCCCACTCGAGATACCTCGGCGAATACCCAGCGGCGTCGGCTTGTTCCGGGCGCCGCGCCGTGTCAGCATGTTGACGAACGAAAGGGGCGGGATGCAGGCACGTGTGGGGGACGCAGCGGGCGCGGAGACACTGCTCGCCGAGGCCTACGATTACGTTCTGAGCGGCTGGTGCCAGGGCGCGGATGCGTTGGACGAGTCAGGCCGCCCGATCGAGCCTGCGAGCGCGTTCGCACGGAAGTGGTCGGCGATCGGCGCGCTCGAGCGGGCGTGGCGGCGCTCCGGAGAGGAGGCCGGCGTCGACCGACAGGCGTTTGAACAGGCGAGGCTCGCGCTCACGGCAGCCGTCAACGACGTACCCCAGGCCTGGAACGACCGGCCCGGGCGCCACCACAGCGAGGTCCTGAGCGCTCTCGCCGAGGCCCTCCAGCTCGTGGGCGTCGCCGGGAAACGCACCGCGCCGGAGCCGGTCGAAGAGCTCCTCGCGTAGGCGAATACCCCTACGCGTACCGTAGGGCCGCGAGGGCGTACGACCCGGGCCCGGGTACGATCGGGCCTTACGCATCCGGGGGCTCTGCGGCGGCTCTCGGGGCGCATCCGGGGTCTAAAGGGGTCTTGTCCTGAGGGGATGAGGCCCCTTTAGCTACCGCGGGCCTCCGTCCGGGCCTTGGGTCAGGCTTGCGCGAATGGACGCTCCGGAGCGGGTCGTTTCCTTCCGACCCCGCACGATCCTCGTCGTGCTGGGGCTCCTGATTGCCGTCGCGCTCTTCTTGCGGCTCTTCCTGCTTGCCTGGCACGTGATCACGTGGGTGCTGATCGCGGCCTTCCTCGCGATGGCGCTCGACCCGGCCGTCCAGCTCTTCGAGCGCAAGGGGCTTCGGCGGGGGCTTGCGGCAGGGGTGGTGTTCTTCCTCGCCCTCCTCGCGATCGCGGGGCTCGGCTACCTGGTCGTCCCGCGGCTCGTGGAGCAGGTCTCCAGCTTCGTCGATGCGGTGCCCGGGTTCGTGGAGGACCTCACGGCCGGGCGCGGCCCGCTCGGCTTCCTCCAGGACGACTACGACATCGTCAACCGCGTGCGCGACACCCTCGAGGAGCAGGGCGTCGGAGGCGTGCTTGGCTTCACCACGCCGGCGCTGGCGGTGGCGCAGGGCGTCGTCACCGCGGTCGTCGGCGTCGTCACCATCGTCTTCCTCACCTTCTTCATGCTCCTCGAGGGCCCGCGCGGCGTGGCCCGCTTCCTCGAGCTCCTGCCGGAGGGCACGCGGCCGCGCTGGGAGCGCGTCGGCAGGGACATCTACCGCACGGTCGGTGGCTACGTCTCAGGCAACCTGCTCATCAGCCTGATCGCGGGCGTGGCCTCGATGATCGTCCTCTTCGCGCTCGGAAGCGACTACGCGGTCGCGCTCGCCGTCATCGTCGCCTTCCTCGATCTCGTCCCTCTCGCCGGTGCGACCATCGCCGCCGTGCTCGTGTCGACGGTCGTCTTCATCGAGCTCGGCTGGGCGCGCGGCGCAATCATCGTCGTCTTCTTCCTCGTCTACCAGCAGGTGGAGAACCACCTTCTACAGCCGATCATCTACGGCCACACGGTGCAGCTCTCGCCGCTCGCCGTGCTCATCGCCGTCCTCATCGGCGCCGAGCTGGCCGGCGTCCTCGGCGCGCTGGCCGCAATCCCGCTGGCGGGAACGCTACAGGCGATCGCGCGCGAGCTCCTCCGCTACCGGCGCGAGGCGCTCCTTCCTCCCTCAGGGCCGGCCGCCGCCGCCGGGGAACACCCGGTCCCGTAGATAGAGGGGGGTTTCCGAATGCCCGTCGCGGGCAGGGAGAGGCTCGTGGCATCGGGCACGGGCGGCACCTCGAGGACCCACGTCCGCTTCCGTCGGGCGAACGAGGACTTGCTCGTCCGCCGCGCCGAGCTGCTCGAGGAGCTCGGGGACCTCACGGAGCTTGTCCCGCTCCTTTGCGAGTGCGCGGATCCGCGCTGCACGCGTGTCCTGCGGCTGAAGCCCGAGGAGTTCGAGGAGATCCGCCTCCAGGAGGGCCGGTACGTCGTGCTCCCGGGTCACGAGCGCGCTTCGGGAACGGAGCGCGTACTCGAGCGGGATCGCCGCTTCGTTGTCGTCGAGCCGCTCGACCCACAGCCTAGAATGGCTTCGTGACGGAGCGCGAGGCACGGCTCGCGAAGAACGAGACACTCTTCCGCGGGGTCAACGAGAAGGTCCGCGAGGTGAGGGGCGACACCGCCGGCGCGGAGTCGCTCATCGAGTTCATCTGCGAGTGCGGACGCGGCGACTGCGTCGAGCAGGTGCAGCTCACGCTCGTCGAATACGAGCGCGTCCGGTCGGAGCCGGAGTACTTTCTGGTCAAGCCGGGCCACGAGCTCCTCGACATCGAGTTCGTGAGCGAGCGGAACGACCGCTTCCTCGTCGTGCGCAAACAGGAGGAGGAAGCCCAGATCGCGCGCGAGACCGACCCGCGCGGCTAGCGGCTCCGGCGCTTCCGGCAGATCGGCGGGGGTCTAGCCGGCGACCAGCCGAACGAGGCCGTACCCGGCGAGCGCCCAGACCATCGCACCGGCGAGGGCGCACACGAGCACGACGCGGAGGCACGAGACAACGGGCACGTTGTCCGACACCGCGGCGGGCATCAGCCAGCGCCGAACGAGATCCTCCTCGAACCAGGCGCTGTCGGAGGGGGGCGCATCGGGGGGCGCACGTGGCACCGTGGAGCATGCCCGGAACTCGCTCGAGTCAAACTGTGCGGCGAGCAGGCGGGCACGCAGCCGGTGCCCGTGCTCCCCATTCCTAGCCAGCGATCAGCCGAAAGAGGCCGTAGCCCGCGAGCGCCCAGAGCAACGCGCCAAGGAGGGCGCACACGAGCACGACGCGGAGGAACGAGGGGACGCTCGCGTTGACCGGCTGCGGCGCGGTGTCCGTCAGCCAGCGCCGGGCGAGATCCTCCTCGAGCCAGATGACGTCCTCCCCGGCCCAGGGGTCGTCATCGGTTCCCGGGCGGGGAGCGGAAGAAGCCGGCGCGCGCGGTGCGGAGTTCCGCCAGTCGGTTCGTTTTCGCTTCATCTCTCCTGTGCCGCAGAAGAGACGAGTCGAACCGACTGGAGCCTCGATCGGTTCTACTCCTCAAACGAAGAAGAGCTCAGCGGGGCGCGAAAACTTGCCTGAAGGGTCTGATCCGGATCCGAGCAAGGCTCGGACGCGGCGCCCGCTTCAGCGGCGCGCGAGAAGTCCCGGGTAGCGGCCGGCGTCGAAGTCGCGGGCGAAGTCGCCGAGGCCGTGCTCGAACTCGACGTGCCGGCCGTACGCGCGGCGGTAGTCGACGACGAGGACACCGAGGTCCTCGAAGGCGCGCTCGAGCACACATCCACCTCCGTCCCAAGCCGTGCAGGCGGGCGGGAGCTCGTAGAGCGGATCGGCGCCTTGCGCGATGCGAATGCGATTGACGCGACGGAGCACGTCGTCGAGCGGGCTCGTCGGTGCCGCAGGTGGAGCAGGGGCCTCGCATACCGGTACGGTCATCGCCCCCGAGTGTAGGCCACTCGGGAGGGGCACGCGATATGCTGGCCGCTTGTCGCGGTCGCCGGCGGGAGGCACGTGTTCACCAGGAGGGCCGCAGTCCACATTTTCCGTCCGCTGGACGAAGTGTTCGCGTTCGTCGCGGATGCCCGGAACAGGCCTCGCTGGGACGAGAGCGTGGACAGCGAGGAGTTGACGTCGCCCGAGCCGATCGGGGTCGGGAGCACCGTTCGCACGAGGATGCGCTCGATGGGTCGCGAGTATGAGTACACCTGGGAGATCGTCGAGCACGAGCCCCCCAACCGGATGACGGTCGAGAGCACCTCAGGTCCGTTCCCCACCACCCTGGCCTTCCAGTTCAGCGGCCGGGACGGTGGGACCCGGGTGGAGGCCTCGGTCACGGGCCGACCGGCTGGAGCGCTTCGTCTGTTCCAACCACTGATCGCCCGCACCACGCAGACGAACCTCGACCGCGCCTACGCGCGCCTCAAGCGCCTGCTGGAGACCGGCACGGCCTCCTGAACAGCCCGAAACGCGCCAACGTGTAGGGAATCTGCGCGGACGGCGGAGCGCGCGAGCTTCCGGCTTCCGAGAGCCAGGAGTACCCTCCAAGAGGCGATGGTGACCCGAAGATGAACGCCAGCAGCGCGGTAAGAATCAGGTGCACACGAAAAGGAGAGGAAGAATGGCTCTACAGATAGGCGACACGGCCCCGGATTTCGAGGCTGAGACAACGGAAGGCCGGATCAGCTTCCACGACTGGATTGGCGACTCATGGGCGGTCCTGTTCTCACACCCCAAGGACTTCACCCCGGTCTGCACGACCGAGCTGGGCTACATGGCGAAGATCAGGCCGGAGTTCGACCGCAGGAGCGTCAAGATCATCGGGCTCTCCGTCGATCCGGTCGGCAACCATGCGAAGTGGTCCAGCGACATCGAGGAGACGCAAGGGCATGCGCCGAACTACCCGATGATCGGCGACGCGGACTTCAACGTGTCGAAGCTTTACGGGATGCTTCCGGCCAGCACGTCGGGCGACCCGCTCGAGCGCACGCCGGCCGACAACCAGACGGTGCGCAACGTCTTCGTCGTGGGCCCGGACAAGAAGATCAAGCTCGTGCTCGTCTACCCGATGACGACGGGGCGCAACTTCGACGAGGTGCTGCGCGTGATCGACTCGCTGCAACTGACGGCCAAGCACAAGGTTGCGACGCCGGTGAACTGGCAGCAGGGCGAGGACGTGATCATCGCCGGCTCGGTCTCCGACGACGAGGCCAAGGAGACGTATCCGGACGGCTGGAAGTCGCCGCGGCCCTACATCCGGATCGTGCCGCAGCCGCACTGACCGGGTAGGGAGCGTGACGTGATCCTCGAGCAGTACTACCTCGGCTGCCTCGCGCACGCCTCCTACCTCGTCGCGGACGAGCAGAGCGGGACGGCGGCGGTCGTCGACCCCCAACGCGACGTCGAGCAATACGTGCGCGACGCCCGCCGCCTCGGCGTTCGGATTCGCCACGTCTTCCTGACGCACTTCCACGCCGACTTCGTCGCCGGACACCTCGAGCTCCGGGATCGCGAGGGCGCGTCCATCTACCTCGGCGCGAGCGCGCGGGCCGAGTACGAGTTCGTGCCGGTCGGCGACGGCAGCGCCGTCGAGCTCGGGCCCGAGGTGCGCCTCGAGGTGCTCGAGACGCCTGGCCACTCGCCCGAGTCGATCTCGATCCTCGTCCAGGACCGGGCGAGCGACGGCGCGGCTCCGTACGCGGTGCTCACCGGCGACACGCTCTTCATCGGCGACGTCGGCCGCCCCGACCTCCGCGCTTCGCTCGGCTGGAGCGCGGAGGAGCTCGGCGGCCTGCTCTACGACTCGCTGCGGGACAAGCTCCTGCGGCTCCCGGACGCGACGCTCGTCTACCCCGCGCACGGGGCGGGCTCGCTCTGCGGCAAGAACCTCAGCACGGACACCGTCTCCACGATCGGCGCACAGCGCCTCTACAACTACGCCCTCCAGCCGATGAGCCGCGAGGAGTTCGTCCGGATCGTGACGGCCGATCAGCCCGACACGCCGGACTACTTCACCTACGACGCCGTCCTCAACGCGAAGGAGCGGCCGACGCTCGAGGAGACGCTCGAGCGAGAGCTGCAGCCGCGCTCGCTGACGGACGTGCTCAAGCTGCAACGGGAGGGTGCGCAAATCCTCGACACCCGCGATTCGGCGGACTTCGAAGGGGCGCACCTGGCGGGCAGTGTCAACGTCGGCCTCGGCGGCAGCTACGCAACCTGGTGCGGGACGGTCCTCGACCGCGAGCGGCCGGTCGTGATCGTGGCGGACTTGGGACGGGAGCCGGAGGCAGCGATCCGCCTGGGCCGCATCGGCTTCGACATCGTCGCCGGCTACCTCGAGGGCGGAATGCAGGCGCTCGAGCCGCGCCCCGACCTCGTCACCCGTGTCGAGCGGGTCACCGCGGGCGCATTGGCCGAGCAACTCGAGTCGCCGGAGCCTCCCGTCGTCCTCGACGTGCGGACGGAACGCGAGTGGAACGAGAAGCGCATCGGCGACAGCGTGAACATCCCGCTGAGCCGGCTCGCGGAGCGAATCGACGAGCTCCCACGCGACCGGCCGGTCGTCGTGCACTGCGCGAGCGGTTACCGCTCGGCGATCGGCGCCAGCCTCCTGCTCCGCGAGGGGTTCGGCGAGGTCGCTGACCTCGTCGGCGGGATCGCCGCCTGGGAATCGTCGAGGCTCGAGACGGTGCCTGCGGGTTCGCGCTGAGCAGCTCGTCTTTGTGAGACACCCTTGAGCTTGCATCGAGTTGCCAGAAGGCCATCTGGCTGGAGGCCAGTTCGTGCGCACACGGTACGCGCAGGTTGGCTTTCGGCTGCGAGGTCGGCTCGGCCTCGTCTGGGGAAGGCACCCTCCACCGTGTCCGGGTCAGGAGGGAGGTCTGCCGGGAGGTCGCGTCGGGGCAGCGAGCCGGCGCGCTCTTGACTCGAGCGGCTTGAAGTCATAGCTTCGTCGTATCGCGGCAGCGAGGGTAGTTCGCGGCCGCTCAACGGGACAAGCGGCTTCACGAGGAGGTCAGGTACATGAGAAGGCATCTACCCCGTGCCGTCGTTGCGACGGCCGCGGCGCTTGCCCTCGCTCTCGCGGGCGGGGCAACGGCGAAGGTGCCGGCGGACACGCCGGACCGCATGCCGCGCGCCGGCGGCGGGGACAGTACATCCGCCGGCATGCACCAGCACGGCGAGCAGGGCGGCCACTTGCCTGGCTCGAGCGCGAACGTCGAGCTGATCGGCGAGCTCGAGCCCACGGATGAGTTCGGCCCGATCGTGCCCGGCCAGATTGCAGACCTGGCGGTCTACAAGGACTTCGCCTACCTGAACTCCTGGAACGAGGAGACCTGCACCAAGGGTGGCGTGTACGTGGTCGACATCCGGAATCCGAGGCATCCGACGGAGGTCGACTTCATCCCGGCCGTGCCCGGCAACTTCCACGGCGAGGGCGCAGACGTCATCACCGTGAAGACCAAGACGTTCACCGGCGATCTGCTCGCGGCCAACAACGAGAAGTGCACCGAGACCAACGCCGGCGGCGGCTTCGACCTCTACGACGTCACGAACCCGCGCAACCCGAGGACGCTCGTCCAGGGCGCGGGCGACCACGGCGGCGAGGGCCGCATGAACGGAACCCAGCCGTCCAACACCTACCACAGCGTGTTCATGTGGACGGACGACGGCAAGGTGTACCTCGTTGCCACCGTCAACGAGGAGTTCCACGACGTCGACATCTTCGACATCACGAACCCGCGGGCTCCGAAGCCGGTCGCCGAGTACGACCTGCTGGAGAGCTTCCCGCAGATATCACAGACTGCGGAGCACCCCCGCCTGTCGCAGATCTTCAACCACGACATGGTGGTGAAGGTCGTGGACGGCCGTGACGTGCTGCTCGAGTCCTACTGGGACGGCGGCTACGTGATGGTCGACGTGGAGAACCCCGCGAAGGCCAAATACATCGGCGACACCGACTTCGCGGACGAGGATCCCCTCGTGCCGGGCATCTCCCCGCCTGAGGGCAACGCACACGAGGCCGAGTTCTCGCACGACAGCACGTACTTCCTCGGAGCTGACGAGGACTTCAACCCCTACCGGTCAGACAAGTTCTTCGTCGACGACCAGGAGCGGCCCGCGGTGGAGGTCGGCGGCGGTACCTCGCCTGCTTCGCTGCCGGACCAGACGCTGAGCGGCAAGGTCGTCCAAGGGGGCTACGGCTGCCCGGCGGACCCGACGGTGGTGCCGCTGGCAAGCGACTACACCCCCGAGGAGCTCGGGATGCTGCCGGGGGACGAGAAGATTCTCGTGATGCAGCGAGGCCCCTCGGGCGACCCGAGCGCCGACTACAACGGCAACGGCGATCTCACGGACGACGCCTGCTTCCCGGGTGAGAAGGCCGCCAAGGCCTTCGACGCCGGGTGGGATGCGATTCTCCTGGTCAACCGTCACCTCGGGAGCGACGACTCGACCAGCGAGCCCTTCTGCGGCTCGGGTGCCTACGACCCGGCCAAGCCGATGGTGACGGTGTGCACCACGCATGCGGCCTACCACGAGCTGTTCGGGACGACGCCGGAGTTCGGGATTCCGTACTCACCCAGCGACGCGCCGGCTATCGGGGCGATCAGCGTCAAGCGGGTGCGGGCGACCTCGATCTTCGACGGCTGGGGCTACCTGAACCTGTTCCGTCGCGGGCCGGGCAAGGTGGAGCGGGTCGATTCCTACGCGATCCCCGAGGCGCTCGACCCGGCGTTCGCGTTCGGGTTCGGCGACCTCTCCATCCA
>JBOHAJ010000085.1:0-4605 GCA_050697715.1 Gaiellaceae bacterium | reverse complement strand
CCCTCTTCGGCGCGCCGGTCGCACATGAAGACGACGCCGAGCGCGCGGTCCGCGCCGGGCTCGGCATTCGTGACGCCCTGGCCGAGCTCAACGCCGCTGACCCCGGGCTCCGGCTGCAGGTGCGCGTCGGCATCGCCACCGGAGAGGCGCTCGTCCGTCTGGGCGCCCGCCCGCACGAAGGGGAGGGCATGGCCGCCGGGGACGTCGTCAACACCGCGGCGAGGCTCCAGGCCGCCGCGCCCGTGAACGGCGTCCTCGTCGGCGAGGGAACATATCGCGCGACGACACGTGCGTTTGAGTACCGCGAGGCCGAGCCGGTGGAGGCGAAGGGAAAGGCTGAGCACGTCCTGGTCTGGGAGGCCTTGGAGGCACGCTCCCGCTTCGGCGTCGACGTCGTCCAGCGGGATCGCGCACCGCTCGTGGGCAGGGAAGACGAGCTCGAGCTACTGGCCGGCGCGCTCGGACGGGTGCGCCGGGAACGCGCACCCCAGCTCGTTACCCTCGTCGGCGTCCCCGGGATCGGCAAGAGCAGACTCGTCTGGGAGCTCTTCAGCGCCGTCGATGCGGAGCCTGAGCTCGTCTACTGGCGCCAGGGCCGCTGTCTTCCGTACGGCGACGGCGTCGCTTTCTGGGCGCTGGCGGAGATGCTGAAGGCACACGCCGGCGTCTTCGAGACGGACGCCGGCGACGAGGCGGAAGCGAAGCTTCGCCGCTCCGTGCGGGACCTCGTCCGCGACCCCGGCGAGGCGCATTGGGTCGAGGGCCATCTTCGTCCCCTGCTCGGTCTCGGAGGCGAGGCCAAGCTCGGGGCCGATCGCCGGCCGGAGGTCTTCACCGCCTGGCGCCGGTTCTTCGAGGCACTCGCGGAGCAGCGCCCGCTCGTGCTCGTGTTCGAGGATCTGCACTGGGCCGATGACGGCTTGCTCGACTTCGTCGACCACCTTGTCGACTGGGCGGGAGACGTGCCGATTCTCGTCGTCGGCACCGCGCGACCAGAGCTGCTCGAGCGACGGCCGGAGTGGGGCGGGGGGAAGCGCAACGCGACGACGGTCTCGCTCTCCCCGCTCTCGGAGCGGGAAACCGCCCGCCTCCTCTCGAGCCTTCTGGAGCGGGTCGTCTTACCCGCCGAGCTGCAGACGCTCCTTCTCGCCAGGGCGGGCGGCAATCCGCTCTATGCCGAGGAGTTCGCTCGCATGCTCTCCGACCGCGGCCTGAGCGAAGACGTGCCCCTGCCCGAGTCGGTGCAGGGGGTCATCGCCGCCCGACTCGACCTGCTACGTCCCGAGGAGAAGGCCCTCCTTCAAGACGCCGCGGTCGTCGGCAAGGTCTTTTGGTCGGGAGCGCTGAGCTCGGTCGAGGAACTCACGGGTTGGACTGTCGAGGAGCGACTCCACGCCCTCGAGCGAAAGGAATTCGTGCGGCGTGAGCGGCGCTCGCAGGTCTCCGGCGAGACCGAGTACGCCTTCAGACACGTCCTCGTGCGCGACGTCGCCTACGGGCAGATCCCGCGGGGAAGGCGGGCGGACAAGCACCGGGCCGTCGCCGAGTGGATCGGGCAGCTCGCTCCGGATCGGGCCGAGGATCACGCCGAGATGCTGGCCCATCACTACCTGGGCGCGCTCGAGTTCGCGCGGGCAGCCGGACAGCCGACCGAAGCTCTGGCGGAGCCGGCCCGACTCGCGCTTCGAGCCGCAGGAGATCGCTCGGCGGCGCTCAACGCCTTTCCAGCCGCAGAGCGTTTCTACCGCGCGGCAATCGAGATCTGGCCGCCTGACGACGTGGAACGGCCAGACCTCCTGCTGCGGCTGGGACGAACCTTCTATCGTCGCGGCCCGGGCGGCGAGGACGTTCTCGAGGAGGCGGCCGAGAGGCTTCTCGAGAGTGGCGATCCCGAGAGCGCGGCCGAGGCGATGGCGTTGCTCGCGGACGGGCTCCTCGACGGTGTGCGCGCTTCCGCCCTGCTCCAGAAGGCTGTGGGACTCGTTGCCGGCAGACCCCCGTCGGCAGCGAAGGCGACCGTTCTGATCCAGCAGACGATTTCGAGTAATGGTCGCCGGGCGTCCCGCCGCGGCCATCGCGGCAGGTCAGGAGGCTCTTGCGATTGCCGAGGAGCTCGGGCTCGCCGCAATCCGAGCCGAAGCCCTGAACCGGATCGGTTGTTGCTGCGTCATGATGGGCGATCTCGACGGGCTGGCCGACCTCGAGCGCAGCATCGCGATTGCGGGTGAGGCGAACTCGCCCGCGCTCGCCCGC
Source organism: Gaiellaceae bacterium (assembly GCA_050697715.1). Lineage (GTDB taxonomy): Bacteria > Actinomycetota > Thermoleophilia > Gaiellales > Gaiellaceae > DASQWP01. The sequence goes on along the minus strand of JBOHAJ010000085.1, from coordinate 2,352 downwards.
GGATACAAGAATCTTTCGAGCGCGTTGGTCGACCTGGGCGAGCTCGAACGAGCCTTTGAGCTCCAGGGGATGTTCAAGCAGGCAGCGGAACATTTTGGCCAGCACTTCGAGGTGCGCTGGGCGGAAGTCGAGCTCGCGTTCGAGCACTATGTTCGGGGGGATTGGGACGAGGCGATACGAATCGCGAACACGTTCATTGCGGCCGTGGAGGGGGGCGCCCCGCACTACATGGAGGGCCCGTGCCGCGACCTGCGATCCCTCATTCGCCTCGCGCGTGGTGACCCGTCGGGCGCACTCGAGGACTCGATCGCGGAGCTCGACTTCGCTCGGAAGGTGAATGATCTCCAGGTCCTCATCCCGGCACTGGCGACCGGGGCGTTCGTCCTCGTTCTGACGGGCCGTCCCGCGGACGCAGCGGTGCTTTTTGACGAGCTCCTCGAGTCCCTCCCCTCGGAGTACTTTGGCTGGGGTATCTGTTCGTTTGAGCTCGCAGTCGCGCTCACGGACCTCGGGCGAGGTAACGAGCTTCTCGGGGCGGCAGCGCGCGCGGCGAGGCTGACTCCCTGGTTGGAGGCGGCCGGCGCCCTAGTCTCTGGAGAGCCTGCTCGCGCGGCCGAGATCTACGGCCAGATGGGAGCACGGCCTCAGGAGGCCTTCGCCCGCCTGAATGCGGCTGAGCGGCTGATCGCGAAGAATCGCCGTGCAGAAGGGGACGCCGAGCTCCAGCGGGCCCTCGCCTTCTTTCGCTCGGTCGGCGCGCGCGCTTACATCGCGAGGGGCGAGGCGTTGCTCGCCGCCTCCGCCTGAGCTTCGGCTCAGGGACACGCGGGTCGGGCGGGAAGAAAGCGGTCGGCCTCGCCGTCGAGTGGTCAGACGACAAGGAGGAGAGATGTACCACCCGCACACCCACATGACCATCGCGCACGAGCGGCAGGCGGATCTGCTCCGCGAGGCGCGCAAGCACGAGCTCGCTTCCCACGCTCTCGCCGCGAGCGAGCGGACGAGCATGGTCGGACGAGTCTTCGCCTTCCTGCGCCTGCGCCGCGTCGGCGCGACGAAGCCCGCCCTGCACGGCGCGCGGTAGGCGCCTAGACCGACGCTCTGCCGGGGCGCAGGCCCCCAAGCCGCGCGCCGATGACTGCATCCGCGGCCTCCGCGCTTGCTGGGTGGCCCGTGACCGCGGCGATGAACTCTTCGCGTTCGAGGGCCATCAGCTCGGCGGAGTCGCGGGCGGTCACCGTGGCCGTCCTGGGCCCGGCACGGAGAAGCGCGATCTCGCCGAAGTAGCTCCCGGGCCCGAGTTTGGAGACCCGACGTCCGTCGATCGTGACGTCTACCTCGCCGGCCTTGAGGACGTAGAAGCGGTCGCCGGGCTCACCCTGGCGCATGACATCGCGACCTGGCTCGACCCGGACCGGCACGAGGCTCGCCGCGAGATGCTCGAGCGTGGCGGCCGGGAGCGGCGTGAAGATTGGCACAGAGCGGAGAAGGGCCAGCCCCTCGGGAGCCGCGGTCTCGGCGTCGAGGGCGGCGAGGCGACGCCAGAAGAGCGCGGCAAGAACGGGAAGGAGGGCGCCTGTCGCGATCAGGGCGCCCTCGATCCCGAAAACCGCGATGAGAAGCGGCGCCAGGATCGCGCCGAGCCCGATCGTGCCGACGACGAGGCTCTCGAGCACGCCGAAGACGCGCGCCAGCACCTCGTCGGCGACCGCACGCTGGAGCAATGTCAGCGCGGCGACATCGACGACCGTATTGCCCACGCCGACCACGCCGAGGAGGACAAGGGCGACGGCCGGCTCCGGCCAGAGCCCGATGAGCGCGATGGGGACTCCCCAGAGGACGAGGCCGGCGCCAAAATCGGCGGCGAGCCTGCGCCTGCCGACGAGCGCAAGCACGGCCCCGGCTCCCACGATCCCGCCGACCCCGACGGCCGAGTTGAGCAGGCCGACCCCGGACTCGCCCATGTCTAGGAGTTCTAGGGCTGCGACGAGGATGAGGACATTCAGGGCGCCGGCTACAAGGGTCTGGGCAGCGTAGAGACCAACGAGGAGGCGCAAGCTCCCCTCGACCGCGATGGCGTGGAAGCCCGCGAGCGCCTCGCGCGCGAAGCCCTGACGCGCTGCCGGCCCATCCGGCTCGCGACTTTCTGCTCGAATGCCCGCGACGTTGAAAGCCGACCAAAGGAACGCAGCCGCCGTCGCCGCGAAGACCACATCGGCCCCGGTGGCGGCAAGCAAGAAGCCCCCGAGTGCGGGCCCAGCGAAGCTGCCGACCCCCTCGATCGTGCTGGAGGCGACGTTGGCGGCGGTCAGCTCCTCCGGTGTCCGCGCGAGCGACGGGAGCAGGGCCGCC
>JBOHAJ010000084.1:0-3666 GCA_050697715.1 Gaiellaceae bacterium | reverse complement strand
GACGCGGGCCTCGACCTCCAGAAGCGGATCAACCGCGAGCTGGGCGAGATCGCCCAGGCGACGGGCCTCCCGCTCGTGGCCACCGGCGACGTCCACTACCTGCGCCACGAGGACGCCCAGGCGCACGAGGCGCTCCTCTGCATCCAGTCGGGGGACTCGCTTGCAAACCCGAACCATTGGAAGTTCGACAGCGACCAGTTCTACTTGAAGAGCCCGGGCGAGATGGCGCAGGACTTCCCCGACTACCCGGACGCCCTGCGGCGCACGCTCGAGATCGCCGAGCGTTGCTCGGTCTCGATGGAACTGGGCGTCATCCACCTCCCGCACTACCCGACGCCGGACGGGCGCGACGCCTTCGACTACCTCGTCGAGCTCTGCGAGAAGGGGCTGCTGAAGCGCTACGGGCGCTCGACGCCGGAGCTCCAGGAGCGGCTCAAGTTCGAGCTGAAGACGATCCGCGAGATGGGCTTCGCGGACTACTTCCTGATCGTCTGGGACTTCATCCACTTCGCGAAGACGCACGGGATCGGCGTGGGGCCGGGCCGCGGGAGCGCCGCCGGGAGTCTCGTCGCCTATTCCCTCGAGATCACCGACATCGACCCGATCCGCTACGACCTCCTCTTCGAGCGCTTCTTGAACCCGGGCCGCAAGTCGATGCCTGACATCGACATCGACTTCTCCGTCCACGGGCGCGACCAGGTCATCAACTACGTGGCCGAGAAGTACGGGCGCGACCGGGTCGCGCAGATCATCACCTTCGGGACGATGATGGCGCGCGCGGCCGTGCGCGACGCCGGGCGGGTGCTCGACATCCCGTACGGGACGGTCGACCGCGTCGCCAAGCTGATCCCCGAGGGGCCGAAGGTCTACCTGGACGACTGCCTGAAGCCGAACGCCGAGCTCCGGCAAGCCTACGACGGTGACGAGATCGTGCGCCAGATCGTCGACCTGGCGAAGCCGCTCGAGGGGCTCGTGCGCCAGGACTCGATCCACGCGGCGGGCGTCGTGATCGGCGACCGGCCGCTGACGGACTACCTGCCTCTCCAGCAGAAGGGCGCCGACCAGGAGGTCGTCACACAGTTCGCCATGGGCGACGTGGAGGCGCTCGGGCTCCTGAAAATGGACTTCCTCGGCCTCCGCAACCTCGACGTGATCGACAAGGCCGTCCAGCTGATCGGCGGGCTCGACGTCACCGAGCTCCCGCTCGACGACGCGAAGACGTACGAGATGCTCGCGCGCGGCGAGTCCACGGGCGTCTTCCAGTTCGAGTCGTCGGGGATGCGCGAGGCGCTCCGCCAGGTTAAGCCGACCGAGTTCGAGGACCTCGTGGCGCTCGTCGCGCTCTACCGCCCGGGGCCGATGGCCTACATCCCCGTGTACGCGAAGCGCAAGGCCGGGCTCGAGAAAGTCAGCTTCCCGGATCCGCGCCTGGAGCCGATCCTCGGGCCGACCTTCGGAATTATCCTCTTCCAGGAGCTCGCGATGGAGATCGCCAAGCAGCTCGCCGGCTTCACACCAGCGGAGGCCGACGATCTCCGCAAGGCGATCGGCAAGAAGATCCACACGCTCATGGCGTCCCTCAAGGGCAAGTTCCTCGAGGGCTGCGCGGCGAACGACGTCACCCCCGCGGTGGCGAACCAGCTCTGGAAGGACATCGAGTCGGCGCAGGACTACTCGTTCAACAAGTCGCACGCCGCCTGCTACGCGCTGATCGCCTACCGCACGGCCTACCTGAAGGCGAACTACCCGGCCGAGTACATGGCGGCGCTCATCTCCTCCGTCATGAACACGAAGGACAAGGTGCCCTTCTACGTCGCGGCCTGCGAGGACATGGGCATCGAAGTGGAGCCACCCGACGTGAAGGTGTCCGTCGAGGACTTCCGCGTGGTCGAGGGGAAGATCCGCTTCGGCCTGAACGCCGTAAAGAACGTGGGGGAGAGCGCGGTCCGCTCCATCCTCGCCGCGCGCGGGGAGGGCGGACCGTTCGCGTCCATCTGGGACTTCGTCGAGCGCGTCGACCCGCAGGTGGTGAACAAGCGCGCGCTCGAGAGCCTCGTCAAGTGCGGCGCGCTCGACTCGACCGGCGCGACGCGCAAGGGGATGCTGACGGTGCTCGAGGACGCGCTCACCTGGGGCGGGCGCCAGCACGCCGACCGGCTTGCGGGGCAGGGCTCCATCTTCGATCTCGGCCCGGGGGAGGAGGCGCAGCCGCAGCAGCACCGCACGATTCCCGCGGAGGAGTTCGAGAAGAAGGAGCTCCTGGCGCTCGAGAAGGAGTCGCTCGGCCTCTACGTCTCGGAGCACCCGCTCGCAGCGGTGAAGGAGCAGCTCCGGCGGAAGACGGACTGTCGGGTGGCGGAAGTCGAGCGGCGCCGGGACGGCGAGGTCGTTACCGTCGGCGGCATCGTCAGCGCGATCAAGCAGCTGACGACGAAGAAGGGCGAGCCGATGGTCTTCCTGCGCCTCGACGACCTCTCGGGCTCGCTGGAGACCGTCGTCTTCAACTCCGTCTACGCGGCCGCGCGTGAGCTGCTCGAGGCCGACCGCGTGCTCGTCGTCAAGGGGCGCATCGACCACAAGGAAGGCGAGACGAAGCTGATCGCCATGGAGATCGCGCCCTTCGAGGCGTCACCGGAGCGGTCCGAGGTGCGACTCGTCCTGGACGCGCGCAAGGCGCCGGCGGGGACGATCCGCGAGCTCGCCGACGTCGTCAGGAGCTTCCCCGGAGAGGCGCAGGTGGTGCTCGAGCTGGAGACGTCGGTGGGGAAGCAGACCTACGCCTTCGGGCCGGAGTTTCGCGTTCGCCCGGAGGCGGACTTCTACGCCGAGGTGAAGGCGTTGCTCGGCGAGGCCGCGGTTCGTTAGCGTCTAACAGACGGCGGGCCGGGAGGCCGCCGTCAGCGGCCTGCGGCGGAGCGCGGCGAGCAGCCGCCGTCGCTTGAGCGGCCGCTCCGGCAGTGGCAGCGCATCTTCGCGCGCCCACATCGGTTGGCCGGGCCCCGCGAAGAGCGCGCCGAGGACGCCGGCCGGGTGGTTCCTGAAGATCTCGGAGATTCCGTTCATCTGTGAACTGGACGGACGAGTGATCCTCGATCTTCCCGCGCATTTTCCCCCTCTCGGGGGACGTCCTCGCACGCGCGGAAACCGAATCAGGGTGGTAAGCAACGGAAAGGCACCATGCCGGCCGCTGAACTCCAACTGGAAATCGACTACGAGACGGAGCTCGTCCGCAGCTGGCGCCTGGAGGAGCTGGAGCGTGCCGGGTACGCGCCCGACGTGGCGCGGGACCTCGCCGACCTGACCTACGTCGACCTGCACATGGCGACGAATCTCCTCCGCTGGGGCTGCCCGCCCGAGACGGCGCTCCGGATCCTCGTCTAGCAGCACCGCTTTGCGGCGTTTGACCGCTAGGCTCCCCGCCGTGGCCTGGCTCGCGGCGTCCATCCCCAGCCCGTCGAGCGGCGACCTCGGCCTCGGGCCCGTCGAGCTGCACGCGTACGGGCTCATGCTGCTGCTCGGGATCCTCGCCGCGACCTGGCTCACAGGGCTGCGCTGGACTCGGCGGGGGGGCGACTGGGACCTCGTCTACCGAGTCGCTCTCTGGGGTGTCCTCGGAGGCGTCGTGGGCGCGCGCCTCTACCACGTGATCACGAGCTGGAGCACGGT
>JBOHAJ010000083.1:0-3330 GCA_050697715.1 Gaiellaceae bacterium | reverse complement strand
TGCCACGGCCGTGATGACGACGGCGTCCACCGCCAGGAAGGCAAGCGCGAACGCGACCGCGTCGAGGGTCGCGCGCTTCGGGGACGGCCGTACAGCCGACATGCATCCTCTATCGGCCGCGCGCCCGCTCCTGTTGAGAGCGTGTTTCAGGCCCGGACGGCGAGCGGCACCAACTCGAAGCGGTCCACGTCCACGAGGCCGCGGTCCGTGATCTTCAGCTTCGGGATCACCGAGAGCGCCAGGAACGCCATCATCTGAAACGGCGACGCGAACGTGCAGCCGAGCGCTTGTGCCGCGCCGATGCAGGCCTCGCTCTGCTCGACGACCTCCGCCAGAGGGGCGTCCGAAAGGAGCCCGGCGACGGGCAGCGGAAGCTCGGCCTGGACGCCGCGGTTCTCGATCACGACGATGCCGCCGCCCAGCTCGGCGAGGCGCTGCACGGCGCGGGCCATGTCCCCGTCGTCCACGCCGACGACGACGATGTTGTGCGCGTCGTGCGAGAAGGTGGAGGCGAACGCGCCGCGCTCGAGGCCGAAGCCGCGGACGAAGCCGAGGCCGGCCCTCCCCGTGCCGAGGTGGCGCTCGATGACGGCGATCTTCGCCAGGTCGCGCGCGGGGTCGGCGACGGCCAGACCGTCCTCGACGCGCGGCTCCTCCTCAAGCGAGTCCGTGACGATCTGGCCCTCGATGAGCCCGATCACGCGCGCGGGGCCGCCCTCCCAGGGGATGCGAAAGTCGTTCACGGCCACCGGCTGGATGCGGACGGAGTGCTTCACCCAGTCGGGCACGTCCGGCTCGGGGATCTCGTCGACGGGAGCGCCGCGCTTGAGCACGAGCTCGGGCTCGAAGCGCTCGAGATCGGGGAGCAGGAGCAGATCCGCCTGGTACCCGGGCGCGATCGCGCCGAGGCGAGAGAGCCCGTGGCAGAGGGCCGTGTTGAGCGAGGCCATGACGAGCGCGTCCTCGGGCGCGACCCCCCGCGAGACCGCCTCGCGGACCATCGAGTTGAGGTGCCCCTCCTCGGCGATGTGCTCCGGCTCGCGGTCGTCCGTGCAGAAGGCGAGCCGGTGGGGGCCGAACTCCTCCACGAGCGGAAGGAGCGCCTCGAGGTTGCGCGCCGCCGACGCCTCCCGGATGAGGAGCCACATGCCGGCCCGCAGGCGCTCGCGGCCTTCCTCGACCGTGAAGGCCTCGTGGTCGGAGCTGATGCCGGCGGCCGCGTAGGCCTGAAGTTCCTTCCCGAGGACGCCGGGCGCGTGCCCGTCCACGTGCGAGGCGCCCTCGAGCGCGAGCTTCGCGAGCTCCGCGGGGTCTCCCGCGATGACCCCGGGGAAGTTCATCATCTCCGCCAGTCCGATCACCCGCCGGCGCCTGAGGAGGCCCTGGAGGTCGCCGGGCGAGAGGGTGCGCCGCGGGGACTCGAACACGGAGGCGGGGACGGACGAGGAGGCCATGAAGAAGACGTCGAGCGGGACGTCGGCGCAGAGGTCGGCGAGCCAGTGGACGCCGTCCGTGCCGAGCACGTTGGCGATCTCGTGCGGGTCGGCGACGATCGCGGTCGTCCCCAGCGGGAGCACGAGGCGCGCGAACTCACCCACCATGAGCTTGGTCGTCTCCAGGTGCATGTGGGCGTCGATGAACCCGGGGACGACGTGCTTGCCGCCCGCGTGGATCACCTCCCGGCCCGCGTAGTCGCCGAGGCCGGCGACGTGCCCGTCCACGATCGCCACGTCCGTCTCCAGCCACTCGCGCGTGAACGCCGAGAAGACGCGGCCGCCCTGGACGACGACGTCCGCGAGCTCGTCGCCGCGCGCCACCGCCAGTCGCCGAGCAAGATCCGGCATGACGTGACGATACCGTGGAAGAATTGTGCGCGTTAAACGCGCACTCCCAGCGCGGTTGACAGCGCGCCAGGGTCGCTCACAGTGAGAGCAGGGCTAGGGAGGCCCCGATAGCGGCATGAGGGTTTGGGGGGATAGAGGCTCCACAGGGAGCCCTGGCGGCCGGTGAAGGTTCGTCTCGAGCTGCGCGAGCCCGGCCTCGCCGACGACCTGGTCGACTTCCTGCGGCGACGGGAGTGCGCGACGGACCACGTCGCCGCGGTGCTCGAGGTCGAGCTCCCGCATGAGCTGAACGACGAGGCGGCCCGCCTGGAGCTCGACCTCCTTCTGCGCGTCTGGGAGGCGCTGCACGGCGGCGCCGGGGTGGACGTCGTCTCTTAGCGGGGCGCGCGGGAGGTCTACGCGGCGGGGGTGACCAGCGGCTCGCCGTAGGCGTCGCGGTGGGCGGCCTCGATCTCGGTCGCCGTGGCGACGATGAAGCGGACGCGCCGGGAGACGGCGTCCCGCACCCCTTCGAGCCCGCGGTCGTCAGTCGGGTCGGAGATCGCCACGCAGAGCGCTTGCCCCTGGAAGCGGAAGGCGACCGCACCCACCTGCCTCGCCAGCGCTTCGGGGAGGCAGTCGACGGCGTTCTCGTCGACGTCGTACTTGCCCAGGTCGACGAACTCGAGGCCCTCCTGCTCGGCGAGCAAGCGCGCGAGGTCGCGCTCGCGGATCCAGCCGCGGGCGAGCATCACCTCACCGAGGCGGCGGTCGGTGTCCTGCGCCTCGACGAGCGCATCGCGAACGTCGGCGGCGCGGGCGATCCCGTCCCGCACAATCAGATTTCCGAGGGGCAGATCCCGCAGATTCATGGAGGGCCTTTCCAGACGCAGCGTAGGCCCGGGCTCGGGCGCGTCCCATCACTCGTTCGAGCGATTTCGAGGAGTCAGCGCTCGCAGCCGACGCCGTCGTCGTCCCAGCCGTCGAGGCGGTGCGGATCGGCACCCACGACGCGAATGCCCCGGTAGGGGAGGTCGCCGCAGTCGAGGTCGGGCGGCGGCGAGGGGATGCAGACGTCGGGGTAGGAGGGGTCGCAGCGGGCGGGGTTGTTTTGCTGGGGTGCGGCGCCGCGCCGCGTCTCCACGGAGCCGGACGGGTCGAGCCTGGTGGCCGGGCAGGCGCTCCAGAGGCCGCGCCGGCCCGCCTTCGCTGCGCGGGCGGCGGCGAGGAGCCGAGCGGCGTAGCGGCCGCGCTCGTCGTCGTAGAACCAGACGCTTGCAGCGCCGCGCTCGACGAGCGCGACGTTGAGGTTCGTGCGGCCGCTGTGGACGTAGCGCAGGAGGCGGCCGTAGCGGTCGACCCGGTCGAGGCTCGGGTCGCGCTCGAGGCGGACGCGGGTGCCCTGTGGGAGGAGCGAGCGAAGCACGAGCGCCGCCTTCCGCGAGTAGCACTCCCCCTCCCCCAGCTCCGGCGTGTCGATCTGGAGGAGGCGCACGCGGCGTCCGCC
>JBOHAJ010000082.1:0-13497 GCA_050697715.1 Gaiellaceae bacterium | reverse complement strand
TCCGCGACCGAGCCGCTCACACCTGCATAGGACGAAAAGCAGTAGCGGCGCCGCTCGCTGACCTCGCTACCGCTTTCGCGTGAAAGCGAAAGCGCAGGTCATGGCATCGCGAAGAAAGGTCTCGCTCCTCGCGGGCCGAACGGCGAGAGCCGCGCGGCCCCTTCTGGGAACGGGTTCTAAGGAGCCTCGAGCTTCTCCAGCATGGGCGCCACCGAGACGACGTGGCGCTTGAACTTGAGCTCCGAGTCCTCGAGCCCGGCCGCGACGCCGACGAGCTGCGCGAGGTGGACGATCGGCAGCCCGTACCGCTTGCCCGTCTGCTGCTCGAGCTTCGACTGCCAGGCGTCGAGCGAGAGATGGCAGAGCGGGCACGGCGTCACCATCGCGTCTGCGCCGGCCTCGATGGACTGCTCGATCGGCTGGATGAGCTCCCCGAGCGCGGTCTCCTCGCGCGCCTGGATGATCGGGAAGCCGCAGCACTTGATCTTCGCCGGGTAGTCGACGGGTTCCCCGCCGCAGGCCTCGATGATCGCCTCGAGCGACCAGGGCCGGTCCGGGTCCTCGAAGCCGAGCAGCTTCGAGGGCCGGAGGATCTGGCAGCCGTAGAAGGGCGCGACGCGCAGGCCTTTCAGCCCCTTGTGCGCGACCTGCTTCAACTTCTCGTAGCCGTCGCCGTCGGCGATGAGCCAGAGCAGGTGCTTGACGTCGACGCCGCCGTCGTAGGGCGGCGCCCCCACCCGGCGCAGGTTGTCACTGACGCGCTCGCGCAGCGCCTCGTCCTTTACGAGCTGGAAGTTCGCCTGCCGTAGGTTGAGCGTGCAGACGTTGCAGATCGTCATCAGGGTGTCGTGCCCACGCGCTTCGGCGTAGGCGAGGATGCGTGCGTTCAGGTGCAGGTAGTAGTCGGGCTCCGCCTCGTGGATGTCCCCGGCGCCGCAACAGGTGACGGAGTCCAGCTCGTCGAGCTCGATCCCCAGCTTCGGCGCGAGCGCCTGCGTCGAGGTGTCCAGCTCCTTCGCAGAGAGAGAAGCAAGGCAACCCTTGTAGTAGGCGACCCTCACTTGTGCTCCTTCTCGATGCGCGAGAGCGCGCGCTCGCCCTGCACGATCCCGGCGGCGCCGCCTCGCCCCTGCGCGAGCACGAGCTCGTGGAGCGCGCGCGCCTCCTGCACGTCCCCCGCCACGTGCGGCGGGAAGGGGAGCGGCACCTTGCCGTGCTTGAAAAGCTCGAGCGCGAACTTCGTCTCCTTGAGCGCCGAGACGACGCCCTGCGTCTTCGGCACGAGCTCGGTCTCGCGCAGCCACCCGGTCGTCTTCGCGGAGTGGACGAACCACTTCGCGTGCTTCGCGCCCAGGTCCCGGTCGATGCCCTCGTGGATCGACTCCGCACCGAGCTTGGCGATCGCGTCGCGCGGATCCACCCCTTTGGGACAGCGCTCGTTGCAGAAGTAGCAGCGGGTGCAGTCCCAGATCCCGTGCTCGTCGTTGTAGCGCTCGAGCCGCTCGACCTTGGTGCGGTCGCGCGGGTCGCCCACGAAGCGGAAGCCCTTGGCGAGCGCGGCCGGCCCGAAGAACTCCGGATCGGACTCCATCGAATTGCACTCGGAGACGCAGCAGCCGCACATGATGCACAGCGCCTCCTTGTGGATCGGGTTCATCGCCTCCTGCGAATGGATGAACTCCCCCTCCTCCGGCGGCTCCTCGTAGCCCGTGTCGAGCCAGGGCTTCATGTGCCGGATCTTCGTCCAGAAGGGCCGCATGTCCACGACGAGGTCCTTGAGCACGGGCATGTTCCCCATGGCCGAGATGACCGGGACGTGGCCCGCGTCGACGATCGGCTTCATGCGCTCCTTGCAGGCGAGAATCGCGCGCCCGTCCATGCGCATGCCACAGGAGCCGCAGATCATCATGCGGCAGCTCTTGCGGTAGGCGAGCGTCCCGTCGACGCGATCCTTGACGATGTCGAGGACGTCGAGGAGGCAGGCCCACTCGGGGGCCTCGACCTCGTAGGTCACGAGCTCCTTCTCGCCCGTCTGGGGCTCGAACCGCCAGATCTTCAGAGCTACGTCCACTTAGCCTCCCAGCAGCTCGCCGATGTCCGTTACCTCGTCCGCCGGAGGCGGCTCCACGTTGACCTCCACGCCGAAGTCGTAGAGCTCCATCGTGACGGTCATGTCACCCTCCTGCCCGGGCGCGAAGCGCATGTCCCGGTAAGTGAGCCTCTGCCGCCGGACGAGCCCTTCGTCGTCGACCCAGACCTCGGTTGGGACCCGGCTAATCCCGCTGAGCTCGCGCAGCTGCTCGGTCTGGACGCGGAGGGCCTCCCGCTGCTCCGGCGGCGCGGCGTCCGCGACGCGCGCGAGCTCGACTGTCATGCCGTAATGCGTCGTCTCGACGCCGCGCACGTCCTCCGTCCCGACCTCCTCCACGTCGTCGCTGGCGGCCCTGAGGTAGGCGAGCGCCTGCGACGGATCGCTCTGCGTCCCGAACTGCATGAGCTGCTCGAAGTCGAACCCCTGCTGCTCGCCGAGCTCCTGGAGGTCGAACTTGATCCAGGGCTTCAGTCCCGGGCTGAGCTCCTGGAGGAACGGCATGCGCATGTAGACCACGAGACCGTCCATGACCATCTCGATCTCACCGATCTCGACGAACCCTGTTCCCGTGCCCAGATCGGACATGTCCATCGTCATGCGCGCGAGGACCGGCTCCCGGCTGAAGACGCCCTCCGCCGTCATGGTCACCGGCTCGGGTGCGAGTCCTTCCATGGTGATCTCGATGTCCGCCCGATAGCTGCCGGCTGCCTCGGTCGCGGTCGCCGCCGCCGCGAGCGCGTCCGTCGAGGCGCTCTTCGGCTCTTCCTCGACGGTCGTCTCGCCGCCGCCGCAGCCGGCCAGCGCGAGTGCCGCGAGCAGGAGAAGCAGGAGGCGGCGCATCAGTACGTGCGCTCCTGCGGCTGCCATTTCGTGACGCGAACGGGCTCCCAGACGAGCCGCGGGCGCTCATCGACCCAGGTGACGAGCGTGTGCTTCATGAAGTTGGCGTCGTCGCGGTCGGGGTAGTCGTGGGGGCGGGCGTGGGCGCCGCGGCTTTCCCGTCGCTCGATCCCCGCCTCCACCATGCAGGCTGCGAGCTGGAGGAGGAAGCCGAGCTCGAGCGCCTGGGTGAGGTCCGAGTTGAAGACGTCGCCCTTGTCCTCGACGACGACGCGCTCGTAGCGCTCCAGGAGCCCGGCGACGATCTCGCCCTCCCGGCGCATCTGCTCCTCGCGACGAAAGACGCCGAAGTTCTCGTGCATCGTCTCCGCCATCTCGTCGCGGATGACGCCGGGGCGCTCGCCTTCCTCGCGGTCGAGCAGCTCACTGACCTCCCTCTCCGCGTCCGCGAGCGCGCTTTCGGGAGCTGCAACCGTCGTGTGAGAGGCTGCCCAGTCGGCCGCGGCGCGGCCGGCCCGCTTCCCGTACGTGATCGTCTCCATGAGCGCGTTCCCCCCGAGGCGGTTGGCGCCGTGCACGGAGACGCAGGCGACTTCGCCCGCGGCGTAGAGCCCTTCGAGCGCCGTCTTGCCCCAGACGTCCGTGTCCACGCCGCCCATGTGGTAGTGGGCGCCTGGCCGGACCGGGATCGGGTCGTGGATCGGATCGATCCCGGCGAAGACCATCGAGAGCTCACGCGTCCCGTGCAGGCGCTCGATGATCCGCTCGGCGCCGAGGTGCCGGAGGTCGAGCAGGACGTCGCCGTCCGCCCCCCTGCCCTCGTCGATCTCCGTCTGCTCGGCGCGGGAGATGACGTCCCGGCTGGCCAGCTCCATCGCGTTGGGGGCGTACCGCTTGAGGAAGCGATCGCCCTCCCCGTTGAGGAGGTAGGCGCCCTCGCCGCGGCAGCCCTCGGTGATGAGCACGCCCGACGGCGAGAGCGTCGTCGGGTGGAACTGCATCATCTCCATGTCCTTCAGCGGCACGCCGGCGCGCAGGGCCATGGCCATCCCGTCGCCGGTGCAGGCATAGGCGTTCGTCGTCCCCGTGTAGAGCCGGCCGGCCCCGCCGGTGGCGAGGATGACGGTCTTCGCACCCACGATCTTCAGCCCGCCGTCCAGGAGGTCCCAGCAGATGACGGCCTGGCAGCGCCCGTCGTTCTCGACGAGCCTCCAGGCGAACCACTCCTCGTAGACCATCAGGTCGCGCTTCATCACCTGCTCGTAGAGGACGTGGATGAGGACATGGCCGGTGATGTCGGCCGCGTAGGCCGTGCGCGGCTCGCCCGCGGCCCCGAACGGCCGCTGCGCGATGCGGCCGTCCTCCGTGCGCGAGAAGACCGCGCCCCAGTGCTCCAGCTGGTACACGTCCTCCGGCGCCTCCTCGCACAGGATCTCGATCGCATCCTGGTCGCCCAGGTAGTCGGAGCCCTTGACCGTGTCGTAGGCGTGCTTCTCGGGATCGTCGTCGGAGGCGTTCCCGAGCGCTGCGTTGATGCCGCCCTCGGCCGCCCCCGAGTGGCTGCGGACCGGGTGGATCTTCGAGATGAGCGCGACGTCCGCGCCGGCGTCGTGAGCCTCGATGGCGGCGCGCATGCCGGCTAAGCCGGCACCGACGATGAGGACGTCGTGCTTGGCTTCCACCAGAGAGGGACGCTACACGAAAGGCTCGGAGGATCGCGTCAGACGCGGGGTCCGGCGGCCGCCACGGCCTCGTCGGCCTCGAAGCGGGCGAAGTTCTCGCGGAACATCGCCGCCAGCTCGCGCGCCTTCGCGTCGTAGGCTTCGGGGTCACGCCAGGTCGAGCGCGGGTCGAGGAGCCACGGGTCGACGCCGGGGACCTCGACCGGCACCTCGAAGCCGAAGAGCGGGTCCTCCCGATACTCGACGCGATCGAGCTCGCCCGAGAGCGCCGCGCGCAGGAGGGCGCGGGTCGCCGCGATCGGCATGCGCTCCCCCTCCCTGTAGGGACCGCCCGTCCAGCCCGTGTTGACGAGCCAGACGGTCGCGTGCGGGTGCTCATCGAGCTTTCGGCCGAGCAGCCCAGCGTAGACGGCGGGCGGCTGCGGCAAGAAGGGCGCGCCGAAGCAGGCGGAGAACGTCGGTTGGGGCTCCTGGACGCCGATCTCCGTGCCGGCGAGCTTGGCCGTGAAGCCGGACAGGAAGTAGAACAGCGCCTGGTCGCGCGAGAGGCGCGCGATCGGCGGCAGGATCGCGAAGGCGTCCGCGGTCAGCATGACGACCGAGCTCGGGTGCCCCGCCCGCTTCGCCGGCAGCGCGTTGCCGATCTGCTCGAGCTTGTAGGCGGCGCGCGTGTTCTCGGTCTTCGAGTCGTCGTCAAGGTCGAGCACGCCGCGCTCGTCCATGATCACGTTCTCGAGCACGGTGCCGAACGAGCGCGTGGTCGCGTAGATCTGGGGCTCGGCTTCCTCCGAGAGGCGGATCACCTTCGCGTAGCAGCCGGCTTCCACGTTGAAGACGCCGTCGTTGCCCCAGCCGTGCTCGTCGTCGCCGATGAGATGACGCTCGGGGTCGGCCGAGAGCGTCGTCTTTCCGGTCCCGGAAAGGCCGAAGAATATCGCGACGCGCCCGTCGTCGTCCACGTTGGCCGAACAGTGCATCGGGAAGACGCCGTCGAGCGGCAGGCGGTCGTTCATGAGCGTGAAGATCGACTTCTTGATCTCGCCGGCGTACTCGGTGCCCCCGATCAGCACCTCCGCGCGCGTCGGGTGGAGCACGATGAACGTGCCGGTGCGCGTCCCGTCCTCCTCCGGGTCGGCCTCGAGCGAGGGCGCGTGGAGGACGAGCGCCTGCGGCTCGTGCTCGGCGAGCTCCGCCTCGGTGGGGTCAATGAAGAGGGTCTTGGCGAAGAGGGCGTGCCAGGCGGATTCCGTGACGACGCGGAGGGCCAGCCGGTGCGCAGGGTCGGCGCCGGCGAACGCGTTGACGACGTAGACGTCGCCCTGCCCGAGGTGGGAGACGAGCTTGTCGCGCAGACCGTCGAACCTGTCCTCGTCGATCGCCGCGTTGACCTCGCTCCACCAGATGCGGTCCTCGGAGGCGGGCTCGCGGACGACGAACTTGTCCTTCGGCGAGCGGCCCGTGTACCGGCCCGTGTCCACGACGAGCGGGCCGCCCTCTGCGAGGCGGGCGTCCCCCGCGACGAGCGCGTGCGTGTAGAGCAGGGAAACGGTCGGGTTCCAGTAGACGCGGCCGCTCGGGTCGATCCCGTGCTCCTCGAGACCCGGCGGTGTCGTCGTGACTGCCATCGTGGCGCTTATCGTATGCCTCCTCCCCCCGTTTTCGCCGCATCGCGCATGGAAATGGCCCTGGAATCCGCCCACCCGCCTGACTGCCCGGCCTGCCGAGCCGCGGCGGCCGCTCCTCTCGGCGCGCCCTTCGTCGGGGCGGTGCGCCGACTCTGGCGGCGGCGCTCGTTCGAGGAACGGCTCTACCGCTGCGCCGAGGGACACGTCTACTCGGTGCGGGTAGAGCGCTCGGGCCGAGGCGAAGCGGTCAGCTCCGAGCTCTTCGACAGCGTCGACGACTGGCTCCGAGTCCGCATCGGCGCGGAGCCACCGGCGAGGCCGCCCGGCCTCTAGCGCTCCCGTACGGTTACCCAGACCAGCCCGCCGGCGACCGTCAGATCCTGCGGCCGATTCCCGACCTCGATAGTCGCTTCGACGGTCCGCGTTCGGGGATCGATTCGAGAGACGGTCCCGTCCAGGCTGTTCGCGACCCAGACCGCGTCGGCGCCGACGGCGACCGCGGTCGGAAGCCTGCCGACGCGGATCCGGGTGATGCTCGTCAGGTCGCGCTCGACGCGCGCGACGGCGGCCCCGCCGGTGACGACCCAGACGGCGTCGGTACCGAGCGCAATGGCGTTGACCCGCTTCCCGATGTCCACCGTCCGTCGTTGACCCAAGACCGGATCGAGCCGGAAGAGCGTGCCCTCAGCGTTCCCCACCCACACGAACTCTTGATCGGCGGCGAGTACGGTCGGGGTGCCGTCGAGCGGGACCCGCTCATCCACACGGCCGGTCCCGACGTCGATCCACTCGTCCAGGTCGATTCGTCCGAGGCTCGCGGGCCGGGAGTTCAGAACCCACAGCTGATCGCCCCCGACCGTTGCCAGCGCCGTGCCTGCGCTCACGGCGAAGTCCCCCTCGAAGACCTTGATCCGATCGTCGAAGGCCACCTGATTCCGCCCGTAGGCGGTGACCGTGCCGGCGTGGACGTCGGAGACCCATACCAGGCCACGCTCGACGACGAGATCGGCGAGCCTTTCGAAGCCTCCGATGCCCCCGATACCGAACGTGTTGATCACGTCCCGCCGGCGGATGTCGATCTGCGAAACCGTGGCGCTGTTGCGATTCGCGACGGAGATTCTTCCAGCCGAGGCGGCGATCGGCCCCGGGCTCTCGCCGACTTGGATCGCAGCGACGATGTCGTTCGAGCCCGGATCGATCACGCCGACCGAGTTCGGCGGCACCGTCGTCAGGGCTTGACCGGAGTCGAAGGGATCCGCGAGCAGGACGGCCACCGTCGCCGCGGCCCCGGCGAGGAGCACGCCCGCCCCGGCGAGAAGCTTGCGCCGGCCCAGCCGCCGTGGACGGACCGCCGAGTGCGCCGCGGCGGCCAGCTCCCCCTCGCGACCCGAGAACGGCGTCGCCTCCTCAGGCTGAGCGTCGAGAGTCTTGAGTGGCGGAAAGTGTCCCGCGAGGCCGTCGCCGACCAGTTGGAAGACGTGCTCCGGCCGGTCGATGTCCTTCAGCCGGCACTCGCCGAGATCGCGGAGCGCGATTCCCGAGGGGAGGTCGTCCTCGACGAGTTCACGCGTTGCGTTGGAGAGAAGCACCTGTCCGCCGTGGCCGGCCGAGCAGATCCGGGCGCCGCGATGGACGCCCAGCCCGACGTAGCGGTCGGCGCCCACGGCGGGCTCCGCCGTGTGGATGCCCATGCGGACGCGCAGCCGGACGCCGTCGGGCCACGCGTGCTCCTCCAGTGCACGCTGGGCCGCGAGCGCGGCCAGGACCGCGTCCTTTGCACGGCGGAAGGCGACGAAGAAGGCGTCTCCCTGCGTGTCGATCTCGTGCCCGCCGGCCTGCTCGAAGGCCGTCCGCAGGAGGTGCTGGTGCTCGGCCAGGACGGCTGCGTACTCGTCGCGAAGCTGCTTGAGCAGCCGTGTCGACCCTTCGATGTCCGTAAAGAGAAAGGTGACCGTACCGCTGGGCAGGTCGGGCACTCGGACCTCCCGATCGACCTCTGCTGCCCTAGGGACGGTACTCCCCGCTCGGGCCTCCGTCCAGGAGCGCGGCCAGGCGCCGGGGAGGAAGCTCGGCCTCGAAGGCGGCGCGCTCGGCGTAGAGGAGTTCCGGCGGGCTCGAGACGTCGAAGCCGAGCGCGAGGAGCGGGTCGGCCCGCACCGGGCCCGCCGGCGCGGCGTCCTCCCACTCCGCCTGGCCGCGACGGATGCGGACGGCGCGCAGCCCGGCCGCCTCGAAGATCCCGAGCTCGTGGCGGCCGAGGGCTCCCGGCCCGGAACCGCGTGGACCTTTCCGCTCGTACGGCACGGAGACGCCGAGGCCGGGGGCTTGCACGCTTCCCGGCCGGACGCGGAGCCGGGCGGGCCGGTAGGGCGCGCCGAGAAGCGCACCCCCCATTCCCGGCGCCGTCACGCGGGTCATGAGGAAGACGACCGCGGGCTCCCCCTCCCACTCGACGTAGGCGCGGACGTTGAGCTGCGAGAAGGGCGGCACCGGCAGGCGCCCGAGGCGGCCCCCCTGGTAGCGCAACGCCGCGAGCGTGACGAGATGACGCCCGTCGACCTCGGCCGGCTCGAGCCCGGGCGGCAGGGTGCGGGCGACGCGCTCGGCGTCCGTCTCCCAGCTTGCGAGCACGAGGTCCCGCACGTTGACCGAGAAGAGCACGGCAGGAAGCCTAGGGGCCGCCGTGGAACCCTCGCCCGTGGACACGAACGCCGCCATCGAGCGCTTCCTCGCGAGTCCCTCGCTCTCCGAGGGAACGAGCCGCGCCTATCGCTCCGACCTCGAGGAGCTGGCCTCGTGGCTGCGACGGCGCGGGCTCGCGCTCGACGCGTTCGATGCACGCGCCTTCGCGCAGTACGCGGCCGAGCTCGGTGCCGACCGTCCCGGGCGCCGACCACGAAAGCTCGCTCAGACGACGCTCTCCCGCAAGCTCGCGGCCGTCCGGTCGCTCGTCCGCGCCACCTACGGGCCGAGCCGCGTCCCGGACCTGCCGCTCTCGGGGCGCCGGCGCCGGCGGCTGCCGCACGCCCCCAGGCCCGACGAGACTGACACGCTCATCGAGGTGCTGGGGGGCGATGGAGCGCTCGGGCTGCGCAACCGCGCGCTCTTCGAGCTCGTGTACTCAGCGGGGCTCCGCGCGCAGGAGGCCGTCGACCTCGAGCTCGCCGACGTGGACTTCGAGCAGGAGCTGGTGCGTGTGCGCGGGAAGGGGAACAAGGAGCGCGTCGTCCCGCTGGGCGAGGAGGCTGCCTACCGCCTGCGTCTCTACCTGGAGGACGGCCGGCCTCAGCTCGCCCGAGGCGCCCTGAACGCGCTCTTCCTCTCAGCTCGGGGGCGCGCGCTCGACACCTCCACGCTGCGGCGGCTCCTCCCCAACCCCCACCGCCTGCGCCACGCGTTCGCCACGCACCTGCTGGAGGGGGGCGCCGACCTCCGCACGATCCAGGAGCTCCTCGGCCACTCCTCGCTCTCGACGACGCAGATCTACAGCCACGTGGACGCCAAGCGCCTGCGAAAGGTCTACGACCGTGCCCACCCGCGCGCCTGACCGGCCCTTCGAGCCGTGCCCAGGGGTCAGACCCCGGGACATGTCCCGCGACGCGCGAAGGCGCTTCGGAGCGTGCTCCCGCGGCGGTTATCCACAGACAGCCACCGCTGAAAGGGCCCTGCCTAGGGGTCAGACCCCGGGACCGGTCCCGTGAGGACAGAAGACCCCGCCGTCGAGGGCTTCCTCGCGTTGCTCGCCGCCCGTCGTGCGCCGCGCACGGTCGACGCTTACCGACGGGACCTGGCCGACCTGGAGGCCTACCTGGGGCGCTCGCCGGCGACCGCAGGAGCCCAGGACGTGGAGGGCTGGCTCGCGGACCTGCGCGCCCGCGGTCAGGCGCCGAGCTCGATCGCGCGCCGGGCGGCGGCCGCCCGCTCGTTCTACCGGCACCTCGTAGCGCTCGGCCACCGCGGCGACAACCCTGCCGCGGAGGTCGATCTGCCCCGCCGCCGCAGGCGGCTCCCGCGGACGCTCTCGGTCGGCGAGGTCGAACGCCTGATCGACGCCTCCAACGGAATCTCTCCGCGCGCCCTCCGCGACCGTGCCCTGGTCGAGCTCCTGTACGGGGCCGGCCTCCGCGTGAGCGAGGCTGTCGGCCTCGAGCGCGGCGGCGTGGACCTCGATTCCCGCATCGTCCGCTGCGTCGGCAAGGGGGACAAGGAGCGCGTCGTGCCTCTCGGCTCGCAGGCCGTGGAAGCGCTGCGCCGCTACCTCGCCCGCGGGCGTCCGTACCTCGACCGTCGCCACCGCCCGGAGCTTTTCCTCAACGCGCAGGGGGGAGCACTCACGCGTGCGGGTGCGTTCCTCATCCTCCGCCGCCTCGCGGCGACGGCGGGCCTCGACCCGACGCGCGTCCATCCTCACCTCCTTCGCCACTCCTTCGCAACCCACCTCCTCGAGGGGGGCGCCGACCTCCGCAGCGTCCAGGAGATGCTCGGGCACGCGGACCTCGGCACGACGGAGCTCTATACACACGTTTCGGACAGGCGCCGGCGAGACACGTACTTCAAGGCACACCCACACGCGCGCCGTCTCCGTTAGAGAACTGCTTTCCGCCTGCGGCCGCTTCCGCCGCGGCGGGGGCCGCGGCTGCCACCGCCCTAGCCGGTGACCGTCACCGCGTCGCCGCCTTCTTCTTGAGCGCGCGATGCACCGTGGCCGCCGCAGCCCGTAGCTCCTTCTCCTCCGCCTCCTCGGCGAGGTGAGCAAGCAGGGTAATCGTGTCCGCCTGCGGCGACCCGTTCTTGAGGCACAGGACGGCCAGGCGCCGGACCGCTGCGTTCGGATCGTCGTTCGCAAGCGAGTGCAGCATCGAACGCGAGCCGTTCACGAGACCCGGATGCGCACGCGACAGCAGCTCGAGGGAGAGGAGCGCGGAGCCGCGAGCGGCCGGGCTCGTGTCGTCGAGCCCCCGGCGCAGAAGCTCCGTCTTCTGGTTGAAGCGCAATCCGCCGATCGCGCGGAAGGCGAGCGCGCGCTCGCGGTAGTCGGCGCTCCGGGCGGCGGCCTCCAGGTCCTCGTCCACGCGTCGGCGAAGGTCGGCGAGGGCGCGCTCGTCGTCGGCGAGCTCGGCCGCCTGCACGAGCGCCTCCGCAAGGCTCACGCGACGGACTCGAGCGAGCGGGCGGGCGGCCCGACGTACCTGGCGGAGGGCCGGATCAGGCGGCCCGTGCGCTTCTCCTCGAGGATGTGGGCAGCCCAGCCGGCGACCCGCGAGCACGCGAACATGGCCGGCGTCAGGTCGGGCGGAATTTCGGCGACGTCGAGAACGACCGCCGAGTAGAACTCCACGTTCGTGGCGATGACGTAGTCTGGCTTCCGGCTGCGAAGCTCGGCCAGGGCGGCCTCCTCGAGCGCCTCAGCGATCTCGAAGCGCGGCGACCCGAGCTCCTTCGCCGTCCGCTTGAGGATGCGCGAGCGCGGATCCTCGGCTCGGTAGACGCGATGGCCGAAGCCCATGATCCTCCCGCGCCGGTCGAGGAGGTCTTTCACGTACGCCTCGGGATCGCCCATCGCTGCGACCTCGTCCAGCATCGGGAGGACGCGGGCGGGCGCACCGCCGTGCAGGGGCCCGGAGAGCGCCCCGACCGCCGCCGACATCGCCGCGCCACAATCCGCCCCGGTCGACGCGGTGATCCGGGCGGCGAAGGTCGACGCGTTGAGCCCGTGTTCCGCCGTGCAAATCCAGTACGTGTCGATCGCCTTCACGTGGTCCGGGTCAGCCGCGCTCCGCCAACGCAAGAGGAACTTCTCAGCTGCGGTGTCTCCCTGGGCGACGACGTCGTCCGGGGCCGGCTGTCGGCCGTCGGCGACCGCAGCCGACTTCGCCACGATGGACATCATTTGCGCCGAGAGGCGGGCGAGGTCGTCTCGCGCTTCCTGGTCATCGATGTCCACCACTTTCCTCAGGCCCCATTCGCTCGTGAGGCGAGCGGTCTCGGCCTGAAGATCGGAAGGAGCGTTGCCGCTCAGGCTCTTGGGCTCGTACGGCTCCGGATCCGGCATTCCGGGCTCCAGGCTCTCGTCCACGAGGAGGCCCCAAACCTTCTCGTAGGGAACGTGACCCACGAGCTCCTCGATGTCGACGCCGCGGTACCGAAGAGCGCCTCCTTCCCGGTCGGGCTCGGCAATCTCCGTCTCGAACGCGACAACACCTTCGAGACCTGGGCGGAACTCGTTCACGCCCCGCAATCTACCCGCAACCGCCCCGAACAAGCCTCGCTAGAGTCCTGGCGATGGCTCACCGCGTCACGTTCATCCCCGGTGACGGGACCGGGCCCGAGATCGCCGACGCGACCCGGCGCGTCCTCGAGGCGACGGGGGTCGTCTTCGAGTGGGACGTCCGCCAGGCGGGGGCCGACGTCATGGACGAGTACGGCTGCAATCCGCTGCCCGACCCCGTCCTCGACTCGATCAAGGAGAACGGCGTCGCCATCAAGGGGCCGATCACGACCCCCGTGGGCACGGGCTTCCGCTCGGTCAACGTGGCGCTGCGGAAGACGCTCGACCTCTACGGCCAGGTGCGCCCCTGCAAGAGCTACCCTGGCGTCCGGTCGCGGTACGAGCACGTCGACCTGATCGTCGTCCGCGAGAACACAGAAGACCTTTACGCTGGAATCGAGCTCGAGGAGGGATCCCAAGAGGCTCACGAGCTCCTCGACTGGCTCGAGAATCACGGTCAGGCCCGAATCCGCCGGGACTCCGGTCTGAGCTTGAAGCCGATCTCGGTGAGCGGTGCGCGCCGCATCGTCGAGTTCGCCTTCGACTACGCGCGCAAGAACGGCCGCCGGAAGGTGACGGCCGTGCACAAGGCGAACATCATGAAGTTCACCGACGGCCTCTTCCTGCGGGTGGCGCGTGAGGTCGCGGAGGAGAACCCCGACGTCGAGTTCGAGGACCGCATCGTGGACAACCTCTCGATGCAGCTCGTGCAGCGCCCGGAGGAGTACGACGTGCTCGTCTGCCCGAACCTCTACGGCGACATCGTCTCCGACCTCTGCGCCGGGCTGATCGGCGGGCTGGGGGTGGCGCCGGGGGCGAACATCGGCGATGAGACGGCGGTGTTCGAGGCCACCCACGGCAGCGCCCCCAAGTACAAGGGCATGAACAAGGTGAACCCGATGGCGATGATGCTTTCCGGCGTCATGATG
This sequence comes from Gaiellaceae bacterium, assembly GCA_050697715.1. GTDB lineage: Bacteria > Actinomycetota > Thermoleophilia > Gaiellales > Gaiellaceae > DASQWP01. Next base: position 61 of record JBOHAJ010000082.1, on the reverse strand, counting down.
CTCCGTCACCTGGAGGAGCGGGAGGCGGCCGACCGGCTGGAAGGCGCCGTCGCTTCCGTCA
>JBOHAJ010000081.1:0-7017 GCA_050697715.1 Gaiellaceae bacterium | reverse complement strand
CGTGTGGGAGGACGAGCGCTTCGAGGCATTCTTCCGTCAGTTCACGCCGATCGAGGAGCTCGCGCTCTTCGAGATCGGCTCGCGACCGGCCCGTCGCCCGGAGGGGGGCGAGTTCCTGAGCTCCCTCCGCGCCATCCCGTGGGTCTTCGCGTGGACGCAGAACCGCTGCATCCTTCCGGCCTGGTACGGGTGCGGCACTGCGTTCGCCGGGGCCGACCTCGCCGAGCTGCGCCGCCTCTACCGAGGCTGGGCTTTCTTCCGCTCGCTCGTCGAGAACCTCGAGATGACGCTGGCAAAGTCGAGCCTCGAGATCGCGGCCGGCTACCTCGACCTCGTCGACGACACGAACTTGTACGAGCCGATCCGCGCGGAGCACGAGCGGACGGTCGAGGCAGTCAAGGAGATCGTCGAGGCGCAGGAGCTCCTCGACCGCCATCCGGTCGTCCAGCGCTCCATCCACCTCCGCAACCCCTACGTCGACCCGATGAACGCCATCCAGGTCGAGCTCCTCCGCCGCTGGCGAGAAACCGGCGACGAGGAGGTCAAGCGGCCACTGCTCCGCTCGATCGCAGGGATCGCCGCCGCCCTCCGCAATACCGGCTAGCCCGCGGCCCCACGAACGTCCCAAGTAACAAAGTGTTACTTGGACTCGGCTACCAGCGGGAGAGCGCGGCGGCCACGTCTTCGAGGCTCGTCAGGCTGTGGCCGCTCCAGAAGTGGTCGACGTGGGGGAGGGCGGCCCGCATGCCCCGGGCCAGCGGCTCGTAGGCCGGGTCCTCCTTGAGCGGGTTCAGCCAGACGACCCGGTAGGCGAGCCGCGAGAGCCGCGCCATCTGCTCGGAGAGCAGGTCGGGGTCGCCGACCTCGAGTCCATCCGAGCAGAGGACGACGACCGCGCCGCGCGCGAGGCCGCCGTGGCCGTACTCGTCGAGGAAGCGCTTGAGGGAATCGCCGATGCGCGTGCCGCCGTCCCAGTCGACCACCTCCGCCGCCGCCCGCGAGAGCGCCTCGTCGGCGTCGGAGCCCTCGAGCTGGCGCGTGACACGCGTGAGCCTCGTGCCGAAGCAGAACGCCTCCCAGCGCCGGTCGGAGCGCAGCGCGGCGTGCGCGAACATAACGAGCGCACGTGAATAGGCGTCCATCGAGCCGGAGACATCGAGGAGCAGGATCAGCCGCCGCGACCGCTTCCGTCGCCGCCGCCAGGCGCGCTCGAGCGGCTCCCCGCCGGTGCGGAAGGAGCGGCGGAGCGTGCGGCGCAGGTCCGGCCGCCCGTCACGTGCGGGCGCGAAGCGCCGCGTGCGCCGGCTGGGGATCGTGAGCCGGATCCCGGCCATGAGCTCGGCGAGAGCCGCGAGCTCCTCGCGCGAGCAGCGCGCGAAGCTCTTCTCGCGCAGGAGCTCGGCGGCGCTCGCGAGCGCGCGCTCCGGCTCCGCCTCGGCGAGGACGCGGACGCGCATCCGCTGCCGGTCGGCCGCGTCGGGGACCGCGCCGAAGAACGCACGGAACACGCGCTCGTAGACCGGGATCTGCTTGGGACGCGCGACGAGCGTCGCGAGACCGGCCCAGTAGAGGTCGTGGGGCGAGAGCAGGGCGGCCGCGCGGGAGAACTCGGCGATGCGCCCGGTCCCGACGGGAAGCCCTTCGGCCCGCAGCGCACGGCCGAAGCGCGTGAGCGTCTCCTCACTCACGGAGGAGCTCGCCCTCGACGCGGCGCAGGTCCTCGCGGTTCTTCACCGCCCAGCCGAGGGTCTCCCGGCCGGGCTCGCCGTCCGCGGAGTCGGCGCCGAGGTGGGCGAGCGCCTGTGCCCAGTCGATCGCCTCGGCCGCGCCGGGCGGCTTCATCAGGTCGAGCTCGCGCAGGCGGGCGATGGCGGCGGCGACCGAGCGGGCGAGCCGCTCCGACACCCCGGGCGCCCGCAGCCGGATGATCGCCACCTCGCGCTCGAGATCGGGGAAGTCGATCCAGTGGTAGAGGCAGCGCCGCTTGAGCGCGTCGTGCAGCTCCCGCGTCCGGTTCGACGTGATGACGACGGCCGGAGGCTCGGGAGCGGAGAGCGTGCCCAGCTCGGGGATCGTGATCTGGAAGTCCGACAGGATCTCCAGCAAGAAGGCCTCGAACTCGTCGTCGGCCCGGTCGAGCTCGTCGATGAGCAGGACGGCGCCCGCTCCCGCCCGGATCGCCCTCAGCAGCGGACGCTCGAGGAGGAAGTCGGGGCCGTAGAGCTCGGCGACCCGCTCGGCAGGCTCGATCTCGCCCGCCTGCAGCGCGCGCGCGTAGAGGAGCTGGCGGGAGTAGTCCCATTCGTAGAGGGCCTGGGATGCGTCGATGCCCTCGTAGCACTGCAGGCGGATCAGGTCGGCGCCGAGGATGCCCGCGAGCGTCTTCCCGACCTCGGTCTTGCCCACGCCGGCCTCTCCCTCCAGGAGGAGCGGCCGGCGCATCGCGAGCGCGAGGTAGACCGCCGTCGCCAGGCCGCGGTCCGGGAGGTAGGACGCATCCGCGAGCGCGCGCTCGACTTCGTCGACCGATCCGAATCGCATGCGGAGATCGTAGGGCACAGATGAATGGAAATCGCGCGGGCCTGGGAGTAGGCTCGCGCAGGCAGAAGCAAGCCCGGGGACGAAGGAGGCGACGTTTATGTACCCCCCGAGGTTCGAGTACTTTGCGCCTGACACCCTGGACGAGGCGCTCTCGATCCTCGAGCGCTACGGAGACGAGGCGAAGGTGCTGGCCGGAGGCCAGAGCCTGGTGCCGCTCATGAAGCTGCGCTTCGCCGCTCCGCGCGCGCTCGTGGACATCAACCGGATCGAGGGCCTCGACGACCTCTACGAGGATGCGGGCACGCTCAATATCGGCGCGCTCGTCCGTCACAAGGACTGCGAGCGGTCCGAGCTCCTGCCCGGACGCTTCGGCGTGCTCGGGGACGCGGCGCCGCAGATCTCTGACCCGATCGTGCGCAACCGCGGCACGGTCGCGGGCTCGCTGGCGCACGCGGATCCCCAGGGAGACTGGGGCTCCGCGCTCCTCGCGGCGGGCGCCGAGGTGCAGGCCCGCGGCCCAGGCGGAACGCGCGCGATCCCGCTGGACGACTTCTTCCAGGGGCCGTTCACGACGGCGCTCGAGCCCACCGAGATCGTCACCTGGGTGCAGGTGCCGGATCCGGGCCCCCGCGCCGGCGGCACGTACCTGAAGCTCGAGCGGCGGGTGGGCGACTTCGCCACGGTCGGCGTGGCCGTCCAGCTCTCGTTCGGGAACGGAACGGTCGAGCGCGCCGGGATCGCGCTGACGGGCGTCGGCCCCGCGAACATTCGCGCCCGGGCCGCGGAGGAGGCGCTTGTGGGGAGCGAGCTCGGCGACGAGGCGATCGAGGCGGCTGCCCGGCTGGCGGCGGAGGCCGCAGAGCCGCGTGACGACATGCGCGGCAGCGCCGAGTACAAGCGCAACGTCGTGCGCGTGTTCACCGAGCGGGGGCTGCGCAAGGCGTCAGCCGCCGCCACCGGAGGGGAGGAGCGATGACGCAGACCACGGCGGCGGTCGAGGAGGCCGCCTACACCCGCGCGCTCGCGCTCAGCGTGAACGGCGTGGGCCGCTCGGCGGACGTGGAGACGCGGCTCCTGCTCGTGCACTTCCTGCGCGAGACGCTCGGGCTGACCGGGACCCACGTCGGCTGCGACACGACGAGCTGCGGCGCCTGCACGGTGCTGCTCGACGGCGTGCCAGTGAAGTCGTGCACCATGCTCGCCGTCCAGGCCGAGGGCCGTGAGATCACGACGGTCGAGGGGCTCGCCGGACCGGACGGCCTCAACCCGATCCAGGAGGGCTTCCGCGAGGAGCACGGCCTCCAGTGCGGCTTCTGCACGCCCGGGATGATGCTGACGGCCTCCGCGCTCCTTGCCGAGAACGCGAACCCGAGCGAGGAGGAGATCCGCTGGGCGCTGAGCGGCAACATCTGCCGCTGCACCGGCTACCAGAACATCGTGAAGGCGGTTCAGCATGCAGCCGCCCGGATGAGGGAGGGGAGCTGACGATGGCGGCCACCGAAGAGATCCGCGGCATCGGCCACTCCGTCAAGCGCTTCGAGGACGCCCGCTTCATCCGCGGCAAGGGCAACTACTTCGACGACATCACGCTGCCGGGGATGCTCCACCTCGAGTTCCTCCGGAGCCCGTTCGCCCACGCCCGCCTGAACTCGATCGACGCCTCGCGTGCGATGGAGCTCCCGGGCGTCGTCGCCGTCGTCACGGGCGAGCTCCTCGCCCAGCACAACCTCGCCTGGATGCCGACGCTCTCCGGCGACACGCAGGCCGTGCTCGCCACGGACAAGGTGCGCTTCCAGGGTCAGGAGGTCGCCGCGGTCGTCGCCGAGACCGCGTACATCGCCAAGGACACCGTCGAGCTCATCGACGTCGACTACGAGCCGCTCCAGGCCGTGACGGGCCCGCAGCAGGCGCTCGCGGAAGGCGCCCCTGTGATCCGGGACGAGAAGGAAGGACAGGAGGGAAACCGCATCTACCGCTGGGAGGCGGGCGATAAGGAGGCCACCGACCGCGCGTTCGCCGAGGCGGACAAGGTCGTCGAGCTGGAGACGTTCTACCCACGCTGCCACCCGGCGCCGCTCGAGTGCTGCGGTTGTATCGCGGACGTCGATTCGGCGACGGGCAAGGCGACGATCTACATGACGTCGCAGGCCCCGCACGCCCACCGGACGCTCTTTGCGCTCGTGGCCGGCCTGCCCGAGCACAAGATCCGCATCGTCTCGCCCGATCTCGGCGGCGGGTTCGGGAACAAGGTGCCGATCTACCCCGGCTATGTCTGCGCCACGGCCGCCTCGCTCCTTCTCGGCCGGCCGGTGAAGTGGGTGGAGGATCGCACCGGGAACCTCATCTCCACCGGCTTCGCCCGTGACTACCACATGCACGGCGAGCTCGCGCTGAAGAGCGAGAAGATCACGGGGCTGCGGGTGAAGCTCCTCTCCGACAACGGCGCGTTCTTCTCCGACGCGCAGCCGTCCCGGTGCAAGGCGGGGCTCTTCCACATCGTCACGGGCTCCTACGACATCCCCGCGGCGCACGTGGAGACGGAGGGCGCCTACACGAACAAGGCACCGGGCGGCGTCGCCTACCGCTGCTCGTTCCGGGTAACCGAGGCCTCGTACCTGATCGAGCGCCTCGTCCAGTCCGCGGCGTACGAGATCGGGGCCGACCCGGCCGAGTTCCGCCGAAACAACTTCATCAAGCCCGAGCAGTTCCCGTACAAGTCCGCGACCGGGTTCGAGTATGACTCGGGCGACTACGGAGCGGCCATGGACCTCGCGCTCGAGAAGCTCGGCTACCAAGATCTGCGGCGCGAGCAGGAGGAGGCGCGCAACGAGGGGAAGCTGATCGGCATCGGCCTCGCCTCGTTCACCGAGGTGGTCGGCGCCGGCCACGGGAAGGAGTACGACATCGCCGGCCTGCGGATGAACGATGGGGCCGAGCTTCGCATCCATCCGACGGGAAAGGCTGTCCTGAAGCTCAGCGTCAAGTCCCAGGGGCAGGGCCACGAGACGACATTCGCCCAGATCGTCGCCGAGGAGTTGGGCCTCCAACCCGAGGATGTCGAGGTGCAGGAGGGCGACACCGACCACACGCCCTACGGTCTCGGGACGTACGCGAGCCGTTCGACTCCCGTGTCCGGAGCGGCGACCGCGATGGTCGCGCGCAAGATCCGCGACAAGGCGAAGAAGATCGCGGCGCATTTGCTCGAGGCCTCCGAGGACGACCTCGAGTGGGAAGGCGGCCGCTTCAGCGTCAAGGGCGCGCCCGAGAAGTCGACGACGATCCAGGACGTCGCCTTCGCGGCCTACACGAACATTCCCGAGGGAATGGAGGGCGGCCTGGAGGGCGTCCACTACTACGACCCGCCGAACATGACGTACCCGTTCGGGACGTACGCCGTCGTCGTCGAGGTCGACCGCGGCACGGGCGCCTGGAAGGTGCGGCGCGTCGTCGCCGTGGACGACTGCGGCGTCCGCATCAACCCGATGATCGTCGAGGGGCAGATCATGGGCGGGCTCGCGGAGGGCTTCGGCATCGCCGCCATGGAACTCATCACCTTCGACGAGGACGGCAACTGCATCGGTGCCAACTTCATGGACTACCTGCTGCCGACCTCGTGGGAGACGCCCGCGTTTGAGCTGGGGGAGACGGTGACACCGTCTCCGCACCACCCGCTCGGCGCGAAGGGCGTCGGCGAGTCGGCCACCGTGGGCTCGCCGGCTGCGTACGTGAACGCCGTCGTGGACGCGCTCGCGCACGCCGGCGTCCGGAACCTCGAGATGCCGGTAACGTCCGACAAGGTATGGAAGGCGCTCCAGGAGGCCGGCCTGGCCGAATGACCGCGCGACCCCTGCCCGCGGAGCTGACCCGGCTCGCTGAGGCATGCCCCGGGGTCAGACCCCTGGACGAGGCCGCTCGGGACGGTTCTGGCACGCCCAAGGCGCACGAGCAGCGGAATCCGGCATCGCCGGCGGAACCGCTTTCCACAGGCCGACGCGTCCTTTGGAGCCACGTCCAGGGGTCAGACCCCTGGACCTGTCCTTCGAGGACGCCGCCGGGGGTTGCCGAGTGAGCTCGGGGAACGTTCTGATCGAGGCAGGCCGCCTCGCGGCTGAGGGGAGGCCCTTCGTCCTCGCGACGGTGGTGCAGGTCGTCCGCCCCGCCTCCACGAGGCTGGGCGACCGGGCCCTCGTGAAGCCAGACGGCGAGCTCGTCGGCTGGGTCGGCGGCGCCTGCTCCGAGCCGGCCGTCGTCCGCGAGGCGCTCCGCGCGCTCGCCGACGGAGAGGCCCGCGTCGTGCGGATCGAGGGCGGCTGCGCCTCCGAGGGCGTGGTCGAGGTGCTGGTGGAGCCGCAGGTCCCGGCGCCGCTCCTAGCGGTCGTGGGCGAGAGCCCCGCCGCCGCGACCCTCGCCGAGCTCGCGCGCACGGTCGGCTGGCGGGTCGAGACCGCGTCCGTCGAGCGGGCGGACGCCGTCGTC
>JBOHAJ010000080.1:0-3700 GCA_050697715.1 Gaiellaceae bacterium | reverse complement strand
GGGCTCGGCGCGGCCGAGGAGCCGGGCGGGGAGCGCGCGGAGTGCAAGACCCGCGCGCATGACCCGGAGCTCATCGAAGCCGACCCCGTGGAGTGCGTCCCAGACGTGCTCGGGTGGCGCGTCGACCCAGCGGCTGTGCCGCTCGCGATGGTGGAACGAGGGCAGGATGCGGTCGAGCGATGTCATCGGTTCTCCTTTCTGGCGGCCGTGGCCTCGAGCGCGCTCGTGACGTGGTCGGCGAGCTGCTTGGCCAGGCCGCGCTTGACCGGGTTGCGTGACAGAAAGATCCAGCTGAAGACCGGCCCGAGGAGCAGGGCGTGCACGAGGTCGACGTCCGGCTGCCTAGCGAGTTCACCACGCTCCACCGCGCGCTCGAGGATCTCGCGAACCAGGCGGCGCTCGGACGCGACGAAACTCGCTCGGAAGCGCTCCGCCAGCTCGGAGTTCCGGGCTAGGTCGTCGAGCAGACCGGGAAGCGCGCCGGCGGCGCCCGGGCGCAGGAGAGAGTCGACGATGCGCTGGGTGAGGGCCCGAAGGTCTCCCCGCAGCGACCCAGTGTCGGGTGTTGGCGGGAGCGCAAGCCCGTGGATCGTGTACGTGAAGACCAGCTCCGGCTTCGAGCGGAAGCGCCGGTAGACCGTCGGCTTCCCGACGCCCGCTCGAGTGGCGACGGCCTCCATGCTGAGGCCGCCGTAGCCGACCTCGTCGAGCAGTTCGAGCGTCGCCCGTCTGATGGCCTCGTCGACCCGCTGCTCGCGGGGTCGGCCCCGGATTCGCTCCTCGGTTGCCACGAACGAGATATTATACGTTCCGTAACGTTACGTAAAACTGAAGATCCAGAGGGGGACGAGCGAGCTCCCCAGGCATGGACGCCCCGCCGCAAACCCTTGTTGTCCAGTCAGGCACCAGCCAGCGGACACAAAACGAGCGGCTCTCGAGCGAGATGAAGAAGAGGACGTAGATCCGTTTCAGCCATGCCGTCTCAACAGTGAAGAAGTCGCAAGCGAGCGTCGTCGCTGCGTGTTGGCGGAGGAAGTCTCTCCATGAGCGGTCGTCTCGCTCCGGCGCCGGCGGCAGACCGTGGCGCGCGAGGATCGCTCGCACTGAGGTCGCCGACACGGTGACACCGAGTGCGCGCAGCTCACCGACGATCCGCCGGTACCCCCAACTCGGGTTCTCGCGCGCGAGTCGAAGAACAAGCTCTTGCACCGGTCGGGCAAGCGCCGGGCGGCCCGGCCGCTTGTGCGAGTACGTCCACCGCCGCCTGACGAGCTGCCGGTGCCAGCGCAGGAGCGTCGCCGGCCTCACCGACAAGTTCGCCTAGGAGCTTCGCGGCAGGGTACGGGCAAGCGCCGCGAGGAGTGGCCGGTCGCCGGCCGCAGCTGCGGGCGCCGTGGCTGCCGACGCAGGATTGCAAGCTCATGCCGAAGCAGCAGGATCTCGAGTTCCTTCGAGCGTTCCGAACGGGACAAGAGCACCACAAGCTCGAACAGACGGCAGAGCGTTACGTAGACGAACGACCAGAGCACGCACGACCTCCAAGACGTGGGGGCAAGCGAAGCTACCGACCTACGGAATCACACGTGGCTCGACCAGTGAATCGAGTTTCTGCAGCCCACGGGGCCGGACGGTCTTTAATTCCAGACGTTGAAGAACCCACCAGGAAGGGCGCATGACGACCGTCGAGAGCATCTCGCAGCCGGAGCGCCAGCTTCCCCAGGAGGAGAGCGGACGTGGTCCGTCGGAGCCCCTCCTCGGGCTGCCCGTCGCCGTCATCCTCGCGGCGGGATCGGGCTCCCGCCTCGGAGAGGTTCCCAAGCCGCTCGCGCGCGTCGCCGGCGTCACGCTCCTCGAGCGGGCCGTCTCGACCTTCCGCAGCGCGGGTGTGGAGCGCGTCGTCGTCGTCGTCGGCCACGCGAGGGCGAGCGTGCGTGAGTTTGTCGCGTGGCGGGGCCTCGAGGTCGAGCTGGTGGAGAACGACGACTTCGGGCTCGGCAACGGCTCCTCGGTGCGCGTGGGCGGGCGAGCCGCCGCCGGTCGCTTCCTCGTGGCGATGGTCGACCACGTCGTCGAGCGCGAGGCCGTGACCCGCCTCCTGGCCAGCCGCGCCGCCTTCGCGCTCGCCGTCGACTCGAAGCCCTGTCACTGCGACGTTGGGGAGGCGACCAAGGTGCGCCTGGAGGGCGATCGGGTCGTCGCCGTCAGCCGCGAGCTCGAGGACTACGACGCCGTCGAGGCCGGTTTCGCCCTCTGCGATGTCGCGGTCGTGTCCGCCGCGGAGCGATCCCTGCTCGCGGGCGAGGCCACGTGGAACGCGGTCAAGCGGCGCTGGCTCTCAGAAGGCGGCGAGATCGAGGCCGTCGATTTCGAGGGGCTCTTCTGGGTCGACGTCGATACCCCCGGGGACGTGCGCCGCGCCGAGCGGCTCATCGTCGCAGGCGCCGCGCGCAAACCAGGGGACGGCCTCGTCGCCCGTCTCCTCAACCGCCGCCTTTCCTGGCGGCTCTCGCTCCTCCTCGTCCGAGCGGGCCTCTCACCGGACGCCGCCACCCTCTTCGCCTTCGGGCTCGCGCTCCTCGCCGCGGGCGCGCTCGCGGCCGGGCAGGAGTGGTCTTGGGCGCTCGTCGCCGGAGGTGTCCTCACCCAGATGGCCTCGGTCGTTGACGGTGTCGACGGCGAGCTCGCACGCGCCTCGCTGCGGGCCTCGCCCGCCGGCGCCTTCCTCGATTCCGTCCTCGACCGGATGGCGGACGCCGCCCTCCTCGCCGCGCTCGCGCTCGCCGCCGGGCTCGACACAGCCACCTGGGCGGCGCTCGCCGCCGCCCTCTTCGGCTCCCTGCAGGTGCCGTACGTGCGAGCGAGCTACGAGGCCTCCTTCCGCCAGCCCTTCCCTCCCTCCCCCCACCGGCTCGGCGCCGGACGGGACGTTCGCCTCCTCCTCGTCGCCCTCTCCGCCCTCGCCCTCCAGCCCCTCTGGGGGCTCGTCGCCGTCGCGCTCCTCGCCAACCTCGAGGCCACCCATCGCCTCGCGCGAGCGTGGCGCGCGCGCCGGTAGAACGAACCTGCGCCGCCCAGACGCACGGCTACCCGGATGGACCGCACGCGCCAGTATCCCGCCTACCAGCTGAGCTGCACGACGTTGGTCGCCTGCAGACCCTTCGGCCCCTCAGCTGTCTCGAACTCGACCTTCGCCCCTCGACAAGCGTCTTGAAGCCGTTGCCGACGATGCCGGAGTGATGAACGAAGAGATTCCTTCCGCCGCCGGCCGGCTGATGAATCCGTAGCCCTTCTCGCTCGAAACCACTTCACCGTCCCGGTTGCCACGGACACCTCCTTCGTCCGTCACGAACGCGCACGGGAGGCGATGCACAACCGTTACTCGCTCTCGGGAACCATTCCCGAGGCGGTAGGAGAACCAGCGTTTTTCCTCACCTTCACCACCCGGTTTCCCACCTGAGCGGCGGGCGCCACGAGACTGGAAGCATGAGCACGCGAGTCCGTCGGCGGGCGCTCCTCTGCGAGCTCCACGCCCATTCCACCTGGAGCGACGGAACGCTCCCCCTCCGGGAACTCGTCGATCTCTACGGTCGAGCGCGCTTCGACGTCCTCTGCGTGACCGACCACGCGCTCCGGAGCGACGACCCCTGGTATGCGGAGCAGCGAGCCCGGGACGGCCGCACCCTCGTCGACGCCGGCAACT
>JBOHAJ010000079.1:0-3755 GCA_050697715.1 Gaiellaceae bacterium | reverse complement strand
AGGCCGAAGAGCATGAAGGCTCCGAGCGGGGTGAGGTCGACCTGGACGCCGCGCTGGCTGCCGAAGGAGTCGACCAGGGCGTAGCTATCGGAGAGCCCTGAGACGAACGCGCTTGCGCGCACGCTCTCGCCGAGGCGCGGAAACGAGACCTCGATCGGCGGGCCGAAGCCCACGATCAGGACAGCCTGCGTGGTGGCGAGCTCGCGTCGGCGGATGAAGGCGACGGTCTCCTCCTCGTAGCCCCAGTAGCTGCGCACGTGGGGGCGCAGGCGCAGATCGGGCTTGGCGAACACCATCTCCCACTGGCCAAGTTGGGAGGAGTGGTGGATGGCCTTGGCGGGGACCCGGCTCATCGGGTCAGGGTATCCGTCGAAGGACGCCCGGCAACAGTCGCCTGGCGTCATCTCGACGCTCGCCCGGCTTCGATGTCGCCCAACACGCGCCGGACCTCCCAGTGGAGTGCTCGAGCAGAGTTACGCCCGCCGGGCCGACGACGCTGGTCCAGCTGCCGCTTCGCGCCGCAAGCTGTTGCTACCGGGCAGGATGGGACCGTGGCGCACTGCTGCCTCCGCGCCGATGCGAGCGTGTCCGCGACCGAGCCGCTCACACCTGCACAGGACGAAGAGCAGAAGCTCCGGCTTCGCGCCGCCGCTCTCCATCCACAGCAGCCGCAACTCGCTGCTTCGCGCAGCCTCCCCTGGCTACGTCCAGCGGAAGGCGGCGTGACCGACTTCTGAAAAGGGCTTCTTAAAGGGATCCGGCCCGGCTTCCCTCGGAAAAAGCCGGGCCGGTAATGCCCCTCCGTCTAAAGAAGACGCCCGGGGCCGCGAAAACTTGCGCCACTAGAATCGGATCGATGACCGGGCGCATTCTGATCCTGGTTCTCGGCGCGGCCGCGGCCGCCGCCTACGTGACCGTCCGCCGCAGCATCCGAGCCGCACACGCGGCCCGCAACGGGGGTCGCGACCGCACCGCGCGCCTTCGCCGCGAGATCGAGGAGGCGCGGGAACGCCTCCGCCGCGACGTCGCCCGCGCGAGGGAAGAAACGTAGTGGTCAAGGCCGCCCTCGGCGCCGCCGGCGGAGTCGCGGCGGCGGGCCTCGCCTGGTCGGTCTTCGAGGCGCAGTGGGTCGACCTCGTCGAGCGCGATCTCCCTGTCCCGGGCTTGCCCGCGGAGCTCGACGGCCTGCGCGTCCTTCATCTCTCCGACTTCCACCTCGGCACCCTCTCGCTCAACGGACGGGCCGTGCGCCGGGCGACCGCCTGGCCGGCGGCCCGGGAGGCCGATCTCGTGGCGATCACCGGCGACCTCGTCAGCCGGCGCGGCGGCGAGCGCCAGCTCCGGCAAGCCCTCGCGCGCCTCGGCGCGCGCCACGGGGTCTTTGCCGTGCTCGGGAACCACGACGTTGCCCAGACACGCGATCCCTTCAGCCGGCCGGGCGAGTTCAGGGGGCTGGACGGGGCTCGCCTGCTCGAGCACGAGACCGCGAGCTTCGTCGTCGGCGGCCGAACCGTCCAGGTCGTCGGCTGCGACCCTCGGCGCCGGCTCGACCCCGTCGAGGAGCTCGCCGACCCGGACGCCGACCTGCGCATCCTCCTCGCGCACTTCCCCGATGTCGCCGACCGGCTACGCCCGGGCGTCTTCGAGCTCGTGCTGGCGGGCCACCTCCACGGGGGCCAAATCTGCCTTCCGACTCCGCGCGGCAGGCTCCGCCTCTCGCACCCGAGCAAGCCCTGGTGGGAGGGAGTCCACGAGCTCCCGGGCGCGACGCTGCACGTCTCGCGCGGTCTCGGGACGACCTTCGTCCCCTTCCGCTTCCTCGCCCGGCCGGAGGCGACAGTGCTCACGCTTCGCGTGAGCACTAGACTCGAGTAACGACGTGTCCTATCGACTCCAGCCGGTTACGAGGGCGTCGATTGACCGAGCCCCGCCGGTGTGCGTGGACTGCGTCTTCTGGCAGTCGCGCGGCCGCCGCGAGGCGTCGAAGGACCGGTGGGCCGAACGCGTCGAGGAGGGGTGGGGTCCCTGGGGCACCCTCTACCACGGCGACGGCGAGCGGTTGCTCGGCTTCATCCAGTACGGGCCCGCGGCGCAGTTCCCGCGAGCCGACGAGCTGCCCGGAGGCCCACCGTCGGGGGACGCGGTTCTCGTCACGTGCGCCTACCTCGTCGATCTGAGCGCGCCCTGGGTGCTCCAGAGCCTCTTTCTCTCCGTGATCGGCGAGGCGCGTGACCGCGGCGTCAAGGCCATCGAGACCTTCGGCTATCACTATCCGGAGGCTGAGACCCCGTACGAGCGCTTTCTCGTCCACCGCACCCTGTTCCCCTCCGACTTCCTCGCCGACTTCGGCTTCTACCCGGTGCGCTGGGAGGGCGAGGTCGCGCTCGCGCGCCTGGAGCTGGGTGGGCTCCAACCGGCCGCCGAGGGCCGCACCGCGCACGCTTGGCGCAAGGTGAAGGAGGCGTTCGTGCCCGCGCCCGTCCCTGAGCGGCCCTAGATCCAACGCGCTAGGCTCAGGGCACGCGAGCGAAAGGGGCGACGATGCTAGACACGAAGGATCGTGTCGACGAGATCCGCGAGCTGGAGGAGCTCTGGGCCGCGCCCGCCGTGCCCGAGCCCGCCCCGCTGTTGCGAGCGCACCGAACCCGCGCGCTTCCGTTGGTGCCGGCGCATTACCTGGTGTACGGCTGGATCGCCTTCGTGGTCGGGGTGCTGCTCTTCGAGCCGGCACCCGATCCCCACGCGGTCACGCCTCTCTGGGGGAATCTCGTCGTCGCCGGCTGGGCGCTGGTGCTTCTGGCGGCCGCGGCCACCGGGCCCGCGCTGCCGCGCCTCGGCTTCGCCGCGGCGGCGGTTGCCGGCGCCCTGGGGATCGTGATCTCGGTCGCCTGCCGGACGACCGGCCACCACCCGAGCTCCTGGTGGCTCGTCGAGCTGGGAGCGACGGCTGCGCTGACCGCGCTCGCCGTGGTCGGGCTCGCCGGCCGCCTACGCCGCCAGTAGCTTCCGCGCGAGCAGAAGCTCGGCGATCTGGACGGCGTTCAGCGCGGCGCCCTTGCGCAGGTTGTCGTTCACCACCCAGAGAGCCAGCCCGCGCTCGTCGGTCGGATCCCGGCGGATTCGGCCGACGAGAACCTTGTCCTTGCCGGCGGCGTCCTTCGGGGTCGGAAGGTCCGCGAGCTCGACCTGAGGAGACGCCGCGAGCGCCTCGCGCGCTTCCTCGGGCGAGAGCGGGCGCTCAGTCTCGACCCACACCGCCTGCGCGTGGCCGACGAGCACCGGCACGCGGACGCAGGTCGCGTGCAGCGGCAGCTCGGGAAGGCCGAGGATCTTGCGCGTCTCCTCGCGCAGCTTCCACTCCTCGCTGAACTCCTCGCCGTCCAGGTCCCAGTCCATGCCGAGGTCGCCCTCCGCGGACGCCGTCGCCCGCAGGCGCTCGATCCCCGCGTCGCCCGCTCCCGAGGCAGATTGGTAGGTGGCGAGCCGCACCCGCGCCAGCCCCGCCGCCTCGTGCAACGGCCGGAGCGCGCAGGTGAGTTGCATGGCGGAGCAGTTCGGGTTGGCGATGACGGGATCGTGGTCGAGGACGTCCTCGTTGACGCCGACGACCACGAGCGGCACGCCCTCGGTCAGGCGGTACGCGTCCGACTTGTCGATGCAGACGGCGCCCCCGCCGATCGCGTGGGGGACGAGCTCCTGGCTCGCCGCCGTCCCGACCGAGAAGAAGCAGAGCTCCATGCCGGAAGCCAGCGCTT
>JBOHAJ010000078.1:0-5308 GCA_050697715.1 Gaiellaceae bacterium | reverse complement strand
ACGCTCTTCACGCCGCTCGAGCGCGCGGAGTTCCGTCTCGAGCACGAGCTCACGCCGGACGGCGTCGTCGCACGGGTTGCGTCCGTCAGCTTCATCGCGGCCCTGTCGGACGCGGCCCACGAGGACGTGCTCGGGCAGGTGCGCAAGCTCCTGGCGGAGGATCCGGAGACGCGCGGCCGGGCGACGGTCGTGCTCCCCTACCGCACCGACGTGTACTGGTGCGAGCGGGTCTAGATGGTTGGCTGGAAAGTGTGGTGCCGTCGGGGGCGTCCGTGACCGAGGCTGACGACGCGATCATCCGCAGCCCGTACCAGGAAGGTACGGGCGCGGAACGAGCGTGGCGTCAGGGGACGTGTCACGGGCGTCATCCGGCGGTGCCACGGTTTCCGGTCAATTTTCGATCAATCATCTAAGACGCTCTCTTTGCGGCCTTCGCGTCGGTGGAGACCTTGTAGCCGACGCCCCAGACTGTGACGATCGGGCACGCCTCGCCGAGCTTGCGGCGGAGCTGGCGAACGTGGACGTCCACGGTACGCGTGTCGCCCGCGAACGTGTATCCCCACACCCGCTCGAGGAGCTGGTCACGGGTGAGCACGAGGCCGCGGTGGTCGAGCAGGTCCCAGAGGAGGTCGAACTCCTTCGGTGCGAGCTGCATCTCCTCGCCCCCGACCGTGACCTCGCGGCGGCCCACGTCCACGCGCAGCTCGCCGTGCTCGAGAACCGAGCTCTCGAAGTCGCCCTGCTCCGGGCTCGAGCGGCGCAGGATGCACTTCACGCGGGCGACGAGCTCGCCGGGGTTGAACGGCTTCGTCAGGTAGTCGTCGGCACCGACCTCGAGTCCGATGATCTTGTCGATGTCCTCGTCTCGTGCGCTCAGGATGAGGATCGGCACATTGGAGCGCTGCCGGATCCGCCTGCAGACGTCGATCCCGTCGATGTCGGGGAGCATCAGGTCGAGGATGATCAGCACCGGCGGGTCCGCGCTCGCCTTCTCCAGCGCGTCGCCCCCCGTGGAGACCGCGCGGACGGTAAAGCCGGCCCGCTTCAGGTACATCGCGACGAAGGAGGCGATGCTCGGCTCGTCCTCGACGACGAGGACCGAGTGGCTGTTCCGGGGGGTCACCGGACCGTATCGTGACACAGCGACCGGCCGGCCGCGCCGGGTGGGTCTTACTCGCTGACCCTGAAGAACCTGAGAGCGGCCGGCCATCGCCTGTAGGAAGCACCTCCGATCGAGTAGCGGCCGGTGCCGCCGTCCGCCCGATCGAGGCCCAGGGTCCCGCGCACGACGCCGCTGATGTTGATGCCGCGCCCTTCGATGCGCACCTTCCAGGTCCCCCCGTGGACGTAGAAGCTCAAGTCGCTCCCCCGGCAGACGAGCTTCGTGGCGAGGCGCCCCGAACGGTGCTCGCAGCCCCGGACGAAGCCCGACGGCTCGCCGCCGTCGGCAAGGTCGATCACCGTGATCGTCCCGCGCCGGACGCGGCCCAGCACCGCGCCCTTCTTCGACACGACGGCGTAGCCGACGCCGTACTTGAGGGAGATGCTCTCGCTCCCGGGCGTGCCTTCGGCGGCGAGGAGGCCGGCCGGCGTGGCCGAGGCCGTCGAGGCAGCCCCGAGCGAGACGCCCGCGGCGAGGGCGAAAAGAAGGGCGCGCCGCATCCCGCACGAATCATCTTCCCCCGTCGTGATCCTTCGATGAGGGGCGCGTAAGGAAAGTGTTAGGGGGGTGCAGGAACTCTCGCCCGGAGGCCGAACCGTCCGGCGGCAGCTCTAGCATTCGTGGAGGGGTTATTCGGGGGATGGACGCTCCCACACGGCACGAACGGACGCTCCGCCTCCTGGAGGCGCGGCTTGAGGCACTCGCCGTCGTCACCGAGCGGGCGCCCGGCGGGGCGCGCCGCTACGACATGCAGATCGACGGGGTCTTCGCCGCCACGCGGCATGCGGTCGCCCTCGAGCTCATCTCCCAGGACGAGGCGGGCGCGATCTGGGCGGCGGTCGCGCAGCGCCATCCCGGCGCCGGCTGGTGCCACGTCGGGCCTCTCGCAGCTTGAGGGCTTCGCTCCGCGCGCGGGCGTTTCGCCAATCGAAACGCCGGCCGCTCCGGGCAGCTTCAGTCCGTCGGAAGGTTGGGCTGACGCGCCGCGCAGGAATCTAGGCGACGAGGCGCACGACCGGCCGCAGCCCGACCGCGTTCTCGCGCTCGGGCTCCCGTTCGGCCCGCCGCCACCCGTCCCGCGCGGCTCCTCCCTCGCAAAGTCCGCACACGACGCGGGCCGTCGACCCCTGGTCAACGTTCTCCCAGTAGCGGTACCGCTCCCCGGCGAGGAGGTTCCGGCGGCACAGCGTGCAGAGCGTCACTGCTGCTGATCGTAGGACCGGGACCGGACGGCGCGGGGCTGTTCCTGGTTTGGGCCGGGAAAACCCGCGGGCATACTCCTTCCAGGAATGATCGACGGCCGCGGCGCACCCAACGGCACGCGCGACCCGCTCGGCGACTCCGAGCCGGTCGTCGCCTGCTGCGAGGAAGCTGTCGCGCGCCTCGCGAAGCGGCTTCCACGAGCCGAGATCGGTTGCCTCCTCCGCGTCGGCGACACGTTCCGTCACGTCGCGCATTCCGGCCGCCTGAGGATGATCTTCGAGGTCGGCCGGGAGCAGGGCGGCGTCGTCTGGCGCGCGGCCGACCGCGGCGAGATCCAGCTCGTCCGGGACGTCCGGAGCGACCCCGACTACCTCGCGTCGGACGAGCGGATCGTCTCCGAGATCGCTGCCCCGGTCACGATCGGCGGCGAGGTCGTCGCGGTGCTCGACGTCGAGTTCCCCGAGCGAGCCTTCGACGAGACGGAAGCCGAAGCGGTCGCCGAGGCGGCCGAGCAGCTCGATTCCGAGCTCGAGCCTTACGTTTAGTGCCCATGTCCTAATAAACGAAGAAGCCGCGGCCGCTCTTGCGGCCGAGGAGCCCCTCGGCGCGCATGCGGACGAGCCGCTCGGGCGGTGCCATGCGCTCCTCGCCGAGCGCCGCGTGCAACGCCTCGGACGCGTGCACGTGCACGTCCACCCCGATCAGGTCGACCAGCGCGCAGGGACCGATTGGCCAGTTGAGCCCTCGCGTCAGCGCCTTGTCGAGGTCTTCCGGCGTCACGTCCGCCTCGTCGAGCACGCGCACGCAGTCGTTCAGGAGCGGAATGAGGACCCGGTTCACGACGAAGCCGGGCGTGTCGCCGCAGCGGATCGGGTCCTTGCCGATGCGCTCGGCGAAGGCGTAGGCCGTCTCGACCGCCTCCTCGGAGGAGCGGTCGGTGCGCACGATCTCCACGAGGGGAAGCACGGGGGCGGGGTTGAAGAAGTGCATCCCGACGACACGCTCCGGCCGTGAGCTCGCCTCGGCAATGTCCGCCACGCACAGCGCCGAGGTGTTCGTCGCGAGGACGGCGCCTGGCGTCACGATCACGTCCAGCTCGCGAAAGAGGATCCGTTTCGCGTCGAGCTCCTCGACGATCGCCTCGATGACGAGATCGCAGCCGGCGAGGTCGGCGAGCTCGGTCGTGGTCGTCAGGCGCCCGAGCGCCGCCTCCTTCTCCGCCCCGGTGAGGCGACCCTTCTCGACACCGCGCCCGAGGTAATGGGCGATGCGTTCGCGGGCGCGCTCGCCGAGCTCCGCGCTCACCTCGCGCCCGACCGTCTCGACGCCGGCCTGGACGCAGACCTGGGCGATCCCGGCCCCCATCGTCCCCAGCCCGACGATTCCCACCTTCCGAACCTCCACCGGCACGGCCGTGAGCGTACTGCTTGAATACGGCCCGTGGCGGTGACGGCGCAGGAGCGCAAGCTCCTCGTGAACGGGGAGTGGCTCGACACCGGCGAGTGGCTCGAGGTGCGCTCGCCCTACTCCGGCGAGCTCGTCGCGCGCGTGGCGAAGGGCGGCGCCGAGGAGGCCCGTCGTGCCGTCGACGCGGCAGCGCAGGCCATGAAGGAGCCGCTCCCGGCCCACCGACGGGCCGAGATCCTCGACCGCGTCGCCGAGCTCGTCGCCGAACGCCGGGACGAGCTTGCGCGCACGATCTCCGCCGAGGCGGCGAAGCCGCTGAAGGCCGCCCGCGTGGAGGCGGAGCGCGCCGTCTCCACGTACAAGTCGGCAGCCACGGAAGCGCGCCGCCTCGCCGGCGAGGTCGTCCCGATGGACGCTTCGCCCGCCGGCGTCGGCAAGTTCGCGTACACCATGCGGGTCCCGATCGGCGTCGTCGGCGCCATCTCGCCGTTCAACTTTCCCCTCAACCTCGTGGCGCACAAGATCGCGCCCGCCCTGGCTGCCGGCTGCGCCGTCGTGCTCAAGCCTGCGAGCCAGACTCCGCTCTCCGCGCTCGCGCTCGCCGAGCTGGAGACGGAGGCCGGGCTCCCGGGCGGCTGGCTCAACGTCGTCGTCGGCTCGGCAGCCGCGATCGGAGACGTCCTCGTCGAGGACGAGCGCGTCCGTCTCATCAGCTTCACGGGCTCGGCGGAGGTGGGGTGGAAGCTGCGCGAGCGAGCTGCCCGCAAGAAGGTCCTGCTCGAGCTCGGGAACGCCACGCCGGTGGTCATCCAGGCGGACGCCGACATCGAGGGGACGGCGGCGAAGCTCGCCGCGAACGCCTTCTCGTTCGCGGGGCAGAGCTGCATCTCCGTGCAGCGGATCTACGTCGAGCGGGCCGCCTACGAGGATTTCGTGTCCCGCTTCCTGCCCAAGGTGGACGCCCTCCGCGTTGGAGATCCGGCGGATGACGACACCGACGTCGGTCCTCTCATCGACGAAGACGCGCGGGAGCGCATCCTCTCCTGGATCGAGGAGGCGAAGGCGCAGGGCGCCACCGTCCTCGCGGGCGGCGAGGCTCCCGACGGGCTGCTCCGCCCGACCGTGCTGGCCGACGTGACCCCGGAGATGAAGGTCTCCTGCCTCGAGGTTTTCGGGCCGCTCTGCACTCTCACGCCCTACGACTCCCTCGACGAAGCGCTCGAGCTCGCCAACGGCACGGAGTACGGCCTCCAGGCCGGCATCTTCACGAACGACCTGCAGACGGCCCTCGCCGCCGGCTCCGCGCTCGAGTTCGGCGGGGTCACGGTCAACGAGGCGCCGACTTTCCGCGCCGACCAGATGCCGTACGGCGGCGTGAAGGCCTCCGGCAACACGCGAGAGGGCCCGGCGTACTCCGTGCGCGAGCTGACCGAGCAACGCGTCGTCGTAATCGACCTCTAGCAAGGCTCGGGGGCTCCACAGCCGCTCCGATAAACTCCGCGGCCGCCCGATGGCACGATTTTCCCTGCTCAGGTT
>JBOHAJ010000077.1:0-4772 GCA_050697715.1 Gaiellaceae bacterium | reverse complement strand
CGGCGGGAGCGGCCGCCGCCCTGACCAGCGCGCGGGCCAGCCGCACGCTCGGCTCGCGCGGGAAGCCTTCGACCCGGAAGACGTCCACGGCGTAGCCGGCCTCCTCGAGCAGGAGGGACGGGCGGTTAGACGCGAACGTGACGGACGCGCCGCGGGCGCTGAGCGCTTCCGCGACCGCGAGCGCGGGCAGGACGTGCCCGGCCGTCCCCCCGGCGGCGATCAGGCAGCTCGGCTTTGGTCTCGGCGGCATGGTTGACGGCGATGTTAAGGAGGATGCCCACGGAGGCGAGGCCGACCACGAGGCTCGAGCCGCCGTAGGAGACGAACGGAAGCGGGATTCCGGTCAGCGGTGCGAGCCCCATGACGGCGCTGACGTTCACCGCCGCCTGCCCGCAGACGAGCGCCGTCAACCCGGCGGCGAGCAGCTTCCCGAAGGAATCGCGACAGGCCACGGCGACGTTGAACCCCGCGTAGCCGAAGACGGCGAAGGCCGCGACGACGGCGAACGCGCCCAGGAGGCCGAGCTCCTCGCCGATGATGGCGAAGATCATGTCCGTCGAGGCCTCCGGCAGGTAGTAGGCCTTCTGGACGCTCTCCCCGAGGCCGACGCCGAAGATCCCGCCCGACCCGAGCGCGATCATCGCCTGCACGGCCTGGAAGCCGGCGTGCTCTGGGTCCTGCCACGGGTCAAGGAAGGAGAAGAGGCGCTCGCGCCGGTACGGCTCGATCCAGATGGCCGCGAGGAACACGAGGAGGGCGATCGCGCCCGCGCCGGCGAGGACGCCGAGGCGCGTCCCGGCGACGACGAGCATCGCGGCGACCATGATCGAGATCGCGATCGCGGTGCCGAGGTCGGGCTCGACGAGCACCAGCAGCGACGCGGCGCCGACGACGAGGCCGATCGGCTGAATGAGCTCGCCGAGCGTCTGCGGCGCCTGCCGACGGGCGAGGAAGGCGGCGACCCAGAGGGCGAGGGCGAGCTTGGCGAGCTCGGAGGGCTGGATTGCCATCGCGCCGACTGAGAGCCAGCGGCGCGCCCCGTTCACGGGCTCTCCCATGACGAGGACGACGAGGAGCAGGACGAAGCTCCCGAGCAGGAGGGGAGCGATGCAGAGGCGGAGGCGGCGGAAGTCCACGCGCGAGAGGACGGCGAGCGCGGCGATGCCGACGACGGCGTAGAGCGCCTGCCGCTTGAGGTAGTAAGCGGGGTCGTCAGCCGCGAGGGCTGCGCGCGCCGAGCTCGCGCTGTAGACCATGACGAGCCCGAAGGCGACGAGCCCGAGCGTGACGAGGAGCAGGAGGTGGTACTCGAGGTGGCCGCGGTTCGGGCGCCTCACGGAAGCGCCTCCACGAGCTCCCGGAAGCGGGCTCCCCGCTCCTCGAAGTTCGCGAACTGGTCGTAGCTGGCGCAGGCGGGAGAGAGGAGCACCACCTCGCCCGGCTCTGCGTCGGTGAAGGCGTCGCGCACGGCCCGCTCGAGGTCGCCGGAGTACCGGAACGGCACGCCTTCGGAGGAGAGGGCCTCCGCGATCTCGTCTGCCGCCTCCCCGATGAGGTAGGCACGCGCGATTCCGGCAATGCGCGCTTTTTGCGCAAGATTCTGAAACGGAATCCGCTTGCGGCTCCCGCCGAGGATGACGCGCAGCCCGGGCGGGTACGTGGCGAGTGCGCGCTCGGCGGCCTCCGGGTTGGTCGCCTTGGAGTCGTTCACGAAGCGAACGCCGTTGACTTCGCGCACGAGCTCGAGGCGGTGCGGGACGCCAGGGAAAGCGCGGAGCGCTTTCCCTATCGCACCATCATCGATTCCGACTGCTTTAGCGGCCGCGGTAGCGGCCGCTGCGTTCTCGCGGTTGTGCTCGCCGGGGATGCGCGGCTCCGCGGGGAGGGGGTCGTCGGCGGCGAACTCCACCCGGCGAGCACGGCCGGGCACCGCGCCGAAGCCGCGGGGCACGACGGCGACGTCGTCCGGCTGCTGATTCTCGAAGATGCGCAGCTTGGCCGCCCGGTAGCTCTCGAAGGTCCCGTGCCGGTCGAGGTGGTCGGGCGCGAGGTTGAGCAACACCGCGATGCGGGGCCGGAAGCGTTCGATGTCCTCGAGCTGGAAGCTCGAGAGCTCACAGACGATCCAGGCGTCCTCGGCGAGCGTGCCGTCGAGCCCGGTGAGCGGGCGGCCGACGTTGCCTGCCACGGCGACCGGCCGGCCGCCGGCGCGGAAGACGGCGCCGAGCAGCTCGCTCGTGGTCGTCTTCCCGTTCGTGCCGGTGACGCCGAGGATGTGGTTCGGGAGCAGGCGCCCGCCGAGCTCGACCTCGCTCCAGATCGTCAGGCCGCGCCCGCGGGCGGCGGCCGCGAGGGGCGCCTCGCTGGGGACTCCGGGGCTTTTCACGAGCAGGTCCACGCCGTCGAGGAGCGCGGGGTCCTCCGCGCCCAGAACGACTTCGACGCCCGCCGCGCGAAGCCTCCCCGCGTCCAGCTCCGTGCTCCGGTCGACCCCGACCACCTCGACGCCCCGGCGCGCGAGCGCAAGAGCGGCTGCCTCGCCCGACCGCGCGAGCCCGAGGACGAGCGCCTTCTTAGTTCGCAAACTCCGACGCGTAGCGGTAGTAGAGGACGAAGCCGCAGGCGCAGAGGATCGCGGTCACGATCCAGAAGCGCACCATGATGCGCGTCTCCGACCACGCCTTCATCTCGAAGTGGTGGTGGAGCGGCGCCATCAGGAGCACACGCCGCTTCAGCCATTTGTAGCTGACGACCTGTGCGATGACGGAGAGCGCCTCGATGACGAAGATGCCGCCGATGAGGACGAGGAGCGCCTCCGTCTTGGTCATGATCGCGAAGGCGGCGAGCGAGCCCCCGAGGCCCATCGAGCCGGTGTCCCCCATGAAGACCTGGGCGGGAAAGGCGTTGTACCAGAGGAAGCCGATCGAGGCCCCGATCAGGCTCGCGCCGAGGATCGCCAGGTCGAGGTCGACCGGGTCGGCGGGCTGCCCGACGCGCACCGTCGCCAATGCGGCGACGAGGCTCATCGCCGTGTAGGTGAGGATGGCGATCGTCGTCGTGCCGGCGGCCAGCCCGTCGATCCCGTCCGTCAGGTTCACGCCGTTGGCGGCGCCGGCAATGATGAAGAAGAGGAGGACGTACCAGCCGTACGAGAGCGGCACGTCGACGTCGAGCAACGGCAGGTAGATGTCCGTCTTGAAGGGCTCGTCCATGCCTTCGGAGACGACGAGCGCGACGACGACGGTGATCGCGCCCAGCCAGATGAGCTTCCAGCGGCCGGCGAGCCCGAGCGAGCGTCGACGCGACACCTTTGTCCAGTCGTCGATGAACCCGATCGCGGCGCAGCCCAGCGTGACGAAGAAGGCGGTCACGGCGGGTAGCGTCCGGGCGGAGAAGACGAGGAAGGGGACGGCCATCGCGATCATGATCAGGAGGCCGCCCATAGCCGGCGTCCCCTGCTTCACGACATGTCCCTTGGGCCCCTCCTCGCGGATCTGCTGGCCGAACTCGTTCTGGCGAAGGAAATCGATGAACTTGGGCCCCGCCACGATCGAGATGACCATGGAGAGGACGCCCGCGAGGAGAACCTCGACCATACGGCGCGGAGCCTAGCCGCGCGCCGGGACGACAGCGACGGCTTCCCCGATCGCCTCGAGCCCCATGGAGCGGGAACCTTTCACGAGCACGCAGTCGCCCGGGCGGAGGACGTCGCGCAGCGCGGCCAGGCCCTGCTCCACGGTCGGCGCCCAGCGCGTGAGGGGGACGCCGCGCGCACCTTCGACGTAGCCGCGGGCGAGCGGCCCGACCGCGACGAGCGCGTCCACACGCGCGCGGGCCGCGGCCGCTCCGATCTTCCGGTGGTAGGAAGGCGCGCCGGCGCCGAGCTCGGCCATGTCCCCGAGCACCGCGACCTTGCGGCGGTCGCCGGCGCGCTCCTTCAGGTGCTCGAGTGCAGCCGCCATCGAGAGCGGGTTCGCGTTGTAGCAGTCGTTGATGAGGACGCCGTCGCCGGGGAGCGGGACCTCCTCCCCGCGCCAGCGCGAAAGCTGCACCTGCACCGCCCCGCGGTGAGCCTCCGCGAGCGGGAGGCCGAGGGCGTGGTAGGCGACGAGCGCGGCCAGGAGGTTCGTCGCGTTGTGGCGGCCGGCGAAATTGAGCTCGAGCTCGAGTCTCGCTCCACTCGCCTCGACCTCGACCTTGGACCGCGGTCCCAAAGGCGTGAAGGACCGCAGGACGAAGTCACCTCCGGGCCCGAAGCGCAGCACGCGGAGGTCCGGTCGCTGCAGGAACGGCTCCAGGTGGCGCTCGCCCGCGGGGACGACCGCGGCGCCGCCCGGCGGGAGCGACTCCACCACCTCCGCCTTCGCCTGCGCGACGCGCTCCACAGTGCCGAGGAGCTCCAGGTGGACGGGGCCGACAGTCGTGATCACGCCGACGTCCGGCCGGGCAACCTGGCAGAGCTCGGCGATCTGGTCGAGCCCACGCATGCCCATCTCGACGACCGCGACCTCGGTGTTCGGCTCGAGACGGCAGAGCGTGAGCGGCAGGCCGATCTCGTTATTCTGGCTCCCTTCGGCGACCACGGTGCGGGCGAGCGGCGCGCAGAGGGCGCCGAGGATGTCCTTCGTCGTGGTCTTCGCGGTCGAGCCGGTGACGGCCACGACCCGCGCGCTCGACCGCTCGCGCACGGCGCCGCCGAGGGCGGCGAGCGCCCCGAAGGCGTCCTCGGGGACGAGCGCGGCGGCGGCGCCCGCGGCGAGCGCGTCATCCAC
>JBOHAJ010000076.1:0-2310 GCA_050697715.1 Gaiellaceae bacterium | reverse complement strand
CCTCGGGGTCGAGCAGGCGCTCGGCGCGGTCGAGGCGCCCGGCCGCGACCCGGGCCAGGGCGTCCAGGCGCTCTCCCTCCACGCCGCGGACGGAGAGGTGCGCCTTGATCGCGCGCTGCGAGAGGCGGCGGAAGGGGACGTGCTGGCAGCGCGAGCGGATCGTGGGCGGGAGCAACCCGAGCTCGTCGGCCACGAGCACGATGACGGCGTACGGGGGCGGCTCCTCGAGGTCCTTGAGGAGAGCGTCGGCGGCGTCCTCGTTCAGCAGGTGCGCGCCGAGGACCACGTAGATGCGCCGCGCGGCCTCGAAGGGCCGCATGTGCAGGTCGCGCCGCAAGTCGCGGATCGGGTCGATGCGGATTTGATCCCCGAGCGGTTCGAGCACGTAGAGGTCGGGGTGAACGCCGCGCCGCACGCGGTCGGGATCGCCGAGGAGCGCGCCCGCGAAGGCGAGCGCCGCCCGTCGCTTACCCACGCCGCGGGGGCCGTGGAAGAGGTACGCGTGCGCCGGTCCCTCGGCGAGGGCCGAGCGAAGGAGGCCCTTCGCCTCCTCCTGCTCAGGGAACGTCTCGAAGCTGTCCACGGATCTCACCGGCAATATCTTCGGGCCTACGGCTCCCGTCCACCACCACTACCCGCTGGGAGAAGACGCGGGCCAGCTCTTGGTAGGCGCGGTCGACGTGCTCGACGAACTCGCGCCCCTCCCGCTCGATGCGGTCGGGCTCCTGCCCCCGCCTCGCCGCCGCCGCGTCGAGGGGAACGGTGATCAGGAACGTCCGGTCCGGGAGTAACCCGCCGGTGGCGAGCAGGTTGAGCTCGAGCACACGCTCGATCCCCAGCCCCCGGGCGAGCCCCTGGTACGCGAGCGAGGAGTCGAGGTAGCGGTCGCAGACGACGTCCGCCCCGCGCGCGAGGGCCGGACGGATCACCTCGTCCACGAGCTGGGCGCGGGCGGCCGCGAAGAGCGCTGCCTCCGCCCAGGGCGCCATCCGTCCGCCGTGGAGGATGAGCTCGCGCACTTGCTCCCCCAGAGCCGTTCCGCCCGGCTCGCGCGTGTGCACGACCTCGCGTCCCTCGGCGCGGAGCTGCTCTACGAGGAGGCGGGCCTGCGTGGACTTCCCCGAGCCGTCCACACCTTCGAAGGTGACGAACATGCGCCGGTCGTAGGATAGAGCGCCGTGCGCATGCTGGTCACAGGCGGAGCCGGGTTCATCGGCTCCCACGTCGTCGACGGACTCGTGGCGGGCGGGGACGAGGTGGTGGTGCTCGACAACCTCTCCTCCGGTCGCCGCGAGAACGTGAACGCGGCTGCGGAGCTCGTCGTCGGCGACCTCCGTGACGAGGCGCAGGTAGACGAGCTCTTCGCCCGCGTGCGGCCGGAGGTCTGCTTCCACCTCGCCGCGCAGGCGGACGTCCGTGTCTCGGTCGAGCGCCCCGCCTTCGACTGCGAGGTGAACGTCCTGGGGACGATCCGCCTGCTGGAGGCGGCCCGCCCGCACGGGACGCAGATCGTGCTCGCGTCGACAGGCGGGGCCATCTACGGCGAGTGCGCCGAGCCGGCGCCCGAGTCGGCACCTCGCGAGCCGCTCGCACCCTACGGCGTCTCCAAGCTCGCCGCCGAGGAGTACCTGGCGAGTGCCAATCGCCTGCACGGGACGGAGCACGTCGCCCTCCGCTACGGAAACGTCTATGGGCCGCGCCAGGACCCGCACGGAGAGGCGGGCGTCGTCGCCATCTTCCTCGGTCGGCTGGCCCGCGGTGAGGCGCCGCACGTGTACGGCGACGGCCGGCAGGAGCGCGACTACGTCTTCGTGGGCGACGTCGTCGAGGCGACGCGCGCGGCCGCGGGGCGGTCAGGCGGCGTCTTCAACGTCGGCACGGGCGGCGCCACGTCGGTGCTTCAGCTGCTCGAGGCCTGCCTGCGCGTGACGGGCGTCGAGGTCGAGCCGGTCTTCGACCCGCCCCGGCTCGGCGAGCTCAGGCGCAGCGTCCTCGACCCCACCCTGGCGGAGCGGGAGCTCGGCTTCCGGGCTCGGTCGGGGCTCGACGAGGGCCTCGCCGCGACCTGGCGGCACGTGAGTGAAGGAGAGACGAGCACGGCCGCGAACTAGGGCGGCCCGTGGAGCACTCCCAGGACTTCCCCGCCCCGCAGCCCTGGCGCTCGGCCGCCCTCATCGCGGCCGGCGTCGCCGCCCTCGAGCTCTGCCTCCTCCTCGTCCTCGGGTTCCTGGTCTTCGGCAAGTACTTCGCCGGCGAGGTCGAGAAGGCGAGCGACCCCGCTGAGATCGTCAAGGCCGCGATCGCAAAGGG